>JANTFF010000185.1 GCA_024763575.1 Sulfurovum sp. | reverse complement strand
TATACTCTTTTCAACAATTTTATTTTCAGCAGATGAATTACCTAAAAGTGTTTTAAATATTATACCAAAAGGTTATACAGTTTTAAACTTTACCAAAGGTGATTTGAACCGTGATAAATATGATGATGCAATTTTAATTTTAAAACACGACGGTGAAGATAAAGATGAACTCAAACGACCACTATATATTTTGATTGGTAATAAAAATGGAGAGTTTAAAAAAATAGCTGAGAATAATAATAGTGTATTAGGATATTTTGATGGTGGAGTATTTGGTGACCCATTTGATGGAGTAACTATCAAAAAAGGATATTTTTCTATAGAACATTATGGTGGAAGTAACTGGAGATGGAGTAAAATTGTGATATTTAAATATGATAAAAATAAAAAAGATTGGTTTTTGTATAAAGATGGAGGGGATACCTATCATACATCCAATCCTAATAAAATTAAAACAGAGATACAAACAGTCAAAGATTTTGGTGTAGTACCTTTTGAGAAATATAATATCTTTGAGTAGAGTGGGTAATATAACCCACGAAAGATATATATTATCCAAACATGCTTTTAAATGCTGAAATTAATTTTGGCAACATTCCTTTTGGTGTAACCAGATGGTCTAAAAATTCATCATAAGTCATATGGTGTTCTTCCAAATATTCTTGCAGGTAAGATAGAGAGCCTTTCATTCCTTGTCTCTTTTCTATATTTAACATAGTTTCATATAGCTCTTCCATTGTATCAATTACCTGTTGAGGTGCAGCGCGTCTAAAGGCAGTTAATGATTTGATATTACCATCTTTGTCTTTTTTTACATCAAAATCAGCAATAACCCAATAGTATTTACCACTTTTGGCTAAGTTTTTAACTACTCCTGATACGGGTTCTCCTTTAAGCAGACTACTCCACACTAAAAAGAAAATCGCTCTTGGCATATCTGGGTGTCTTAGAATATTATGTGGAGCACCTATAAGTTCCTCTTCACTGTATCCTGAAATATCACAAAAATTTTTGTTGACAAAAGTTATATAGCCTTTAATATCAGTTTTGCTAACAATAAACTTTTTTTTGCTAAATTTAATCTCTTCATCAAGAGGTATTGGTCTATATATTATATTGTGTTTCACTTATTCCCTTATTAGTGCTTGTTACTAGTGAGGCTTATTTTAGCCAAGAGTTACTAAAAAAATGGTTTAAATTATTAAAAAAATTATTATATGACAATCTTCTTAACAAAAATCAATAAAAAATAAGTATAGATTTTTTTTAAATAATCTGCTATGCTTATAATATCTTAATATTAAAGGTTCAATTATGTGGAAGAGAGTATATATATTACCTATTAGTCTATTATTTATAACTGCTTGTTCTCAACATGCTGATGTAAAGAGAGATGGGATAGAGATTTCTGGTAAGGTTACTTATGATAGAGTTCCATCAGCTATAAGTTATGGGGGGTTAGCTAAGCTTGATTATGGAAAAACGAAAAAGGTGAGTTCCAAAAATATTGTTATCAAAGCTATAGATACAAATAGTAAAACTTTAGATGAGACAACAACTGATAAAAATGGAAAATACTCACTATTTGTTCCTGCTAATAGTGAGGTTAAAATTCGTGCCTATGCAAGAATGTACAAAAAAGATTTTTGGGATGTAAGTGTAGTGGATAATACCAATGCTAAATCATTATATGTAATGGATGGAGATTATCACAATGTAGGAAATAAACATAATATAATAAATTTAAATGCATCATCAGGCTGGAGTGGAGATGGTTATCATGCACCAAGAGTTGCTGCACCATTTGCTATTTTGGATAGTATCAATCAAGCTATGTATAGAGTAAAACAGGCTGATAAAAATGCTAAATTCCCACAACTAACTGTTAATTGGTCAGTTAATAATGTCGCAGCTGCAGGAGATGCTGATAGTGGTCAGATTATTACCTCTCACTATGATGGAGAGAGAGGATTATGGATTTTGGGTGATGCTAATAGTGATACAGATGAGTATGATGACCATATTATTATCCATGAGTGGGGTCACTATTTTGAAGACCAATTCTCTAGGGCTGATAATATAGGTGGTTCTCATAGCCCAGGTGAGGCATTGGATATTCGTGTCGCTTTTGGTGAGGGCTGGGGTAATGCTTGGTCAGGAATTGCAACAGATAATCCAATATATTTTGATACTTCTGGTTATCAACAATCAAGTGGATGGTATATGGATTTAGAAAACGGAGCTCAGCAAAATCCAGGTTGGTATAGTGAGGGTTCAGTGCAGAGAATATTATATGACCTTTATGATAAAACCAATGAAGCACATGATAAAACCTCTCTAGGGTTTAAACCAATGTATAAAGTATTGGTAGGAAAAGAGAGAAATACACCTGCATTTACTAGTATATTCTCATTTATTGATGCACTCAAAAGAGAAAATAGCTCTCAAAAGAGAAATATAGATAAAACGGTAGCTTATGAGAAAATCAGTAAAATTAATGATGCTTATGGGTCAAATAGAACTAATAGTGCAAACTCAAGTGTAGCTACACCTGTTTATAAAAATTTAGCAGTTGGAGATAGTATTAATGCTTGTACTCGAAATAATTATGGTGTTTATAACAAATTGGGAAATAGAGATTTTATTAAAATTAAAATAGATAGAGATGGTACATATCAATTTAGTGCTAATTCTAATAACTATAGTGCAGACCCTGATATAGTCTTATATGATACTAAGTATCCTCATGATACTATAGCAATCTCTTCGTATGAAGGACAACCAAATGATACTCTTATGGTGAGTTTGAAAAAAGGTAACTATCTATTAGATGTTTATGATGCCTCTTTCAATAATAGCTGTTTTACAGTTTCATTAAATAAAACAAGTAATAGCTATAGTAAACCTATAGAAAAAGATGCTAAAAATATATCTAAACCTATAAAAGTTAGAGAATTACCAAAACGACAATATTATTAATAATATATATACTAAACAATTTCTGTACTATATTATGTAATAATAGGTTATTAATTTAAATTAAAGGAATTTTGTGAGAA
>JANTFF010000184.1 GCA_024763575.1 Sulfurovum sp. | reverse complement strand
AACTCTTATTTATTAGATTTTTAAGTAAATATTAATGGTTATCTCTATACTATTAAAATTAGATAGTTTCTATATGTCACTATTCTATCACAAATTTTAAGAGGAGGTATTGATGCAAAGCAATGCACAACTTGAGTATGATTATTCAGTAGTTAAACTGTTTACGATTGCGACAATTTTGTTTGGTATCATTGGTATGACCGTAGGTGTAATTATAGCATTTCAACTGGCTTTCCCAGAACTAAGTAACTTAGCAGGAGAGTATGGAACATTTTCCAGATTGAGACCTATTCACACCAATGGCGTAGCATTTGGTTTTACCCTTAGTGGTATTTTTGCAACATGGTATTATGTTGGACAGAGAGTATTAAAGATGTCTCTCAAAGAGTCTGCTTTTCTAATGAAAGTAGCTAAACTACACTTTTGGCTATATTTTGCTACAATTCTTTTAGCTGTAGTAACACTTATTACAGGTTTTACAACTTCACATGAGTATGCAGAGTTAGAGTGGCCACTAGATATTTTAGTAGTTGTATGGTGGGTTCTTTGGGGTGTAGCTATGTTTGGTATGATTGGTATGAGAAGAGAGAGAGCTATATATGTATCTGTTTGGTATTATATGTCTTCATTCTTGGCAATCGCGATGCTTTATATATTTAATAATATGGAAGTTCCAACATTCTTATTCTCTGGAGATGCACCAAGTTCAATGATGCACTCTGTTTATATGTGGGCTGGGACAAATGATGCACTAGTTCAATGGTGGTATGGACATAATGCTGTTGCATTTGTATTTACAACACCAATTATTGCTATTATTTATTACTTTTTACCAAAAGAGTCTGGTCAACCAATATTCTCATACAAACTATCAGTTCTTGCGTTTTGGGGATTAATGTTTGTTTATCTTTGGGCTGGTGGTCACCACTTACTCTACTCTACTGTTCCTGATTGGATGCAAACTATGGGTTCTGCTATGTCAGTTGTTCTTATTTTACCATCTTGGGGTTCAGCAATTAACATGCTTTTGACTATGAAAGGTGAGTGGAGTCAACTTCAAACATCTCCATTGATTAAGTTTATGATTTTGGCATCAACATTCTATATGTTAAGTACAATCGAAGGTCCTATTCAGGCTATTAAATCAGTAAATGCTATTGCTCACTTTACAGATTGGATTCCAGGACATGTTCATGATGGTACTCTTGGTTGGGTTGGATTTATGATAATAGCTGGACTATACCATATGGCTCCAAGAATTTACAAAAGAGAGCTTTATTCTAAAAAATTGATGGATACACAGTTTTGGATTCAGACTACTGGTATTGTAATGTACTTTACATCTATGTGGATTGCAGGTATTACTCAAGGTATGATGTGGAGAGCATATGATGAATATGGTTCACTTCTATACTCATTTATTGATACTGTTGAAGTATTACACCCTTACTATACACTTAGAGGTATTGGTGGATTATTCTATTTAACTGGTTTCTTAATGTTTGCATACAATATGTATAAAACTGCAACATCAGGAAGAGTGCTCGATAAAGAGCCAGCAAATGCGTCGCCGATGGCGTCTTAAAGAAGGAGGTTAATTATGTTTCATTGGTTAGAACAGAGACCATTTTTCTTTGCAGTAATGTTATTTTTAACAGTTGCCTTTGCAGGATTTATTGAGATAGTTCCAGATTTTGCAAAAGCTTCACAACCTACAGTTGGTACAAAACCTAAAACAGTACTGCAATTAGCAGGAAGACAAGTTTATATAAAAGATAGTTGTAACGCATGTCACTCACAACTTATTCGTCCATTTAAATCAGAGACTGATAGATATGGTATGTATAGTTTGAGTGGTGAGTATGCTTATGATAGACCATTCCTTTGGGGTTCTAAAAGAACAGGTCCAGATTTACATAGAATTGGTAACTATAGAACAACAGATTGGCATGAAAATCACATGATGGATCCAGCATCAATAGTACCAGGTTCTATTATGCCAAAATATCCACATATGTTTACAAATATAGCAGATATTGCAACAGCTTATGCAAATGCAAACACACAAAAAGAGCTATTTGCTGTACCATATGACAAAGAGGGTATGACAAAATTAGGTTCTTGGAAAGATGCAAAAGTACAAGCATTAGCTGATGCTAAGAAAATTGCTGCTGATATGAAAAATCAGAAAGTAAAAGATGCAGTTGCTAATGGAAAAATTCCAGAGATAGTTGCATTAATTGCATATTTAAATTCTTTGAAATAAGAGGTGAAGAATGAGTCAAGAGACAATTTATACACTTGCTGGATATGGAAAGTTTTTTATTCTTCTATTTGTTTTTATAGTCTTTTATAGTTATGCTTATAGCATATATAGACGACAAAAAACAGGAGAGAAAGATTTTGAGAAATATTCTAATTTAGTATTAGATGATTCTCTTGATTCAGCTCCTCTTGAAAAGAGAGATAGAAAAATAGAAAAAAACGATTAGGAGGAAATGACATGAAAAAAATGGTCATAGGTGGTATTATTCTTATCGTTGTTCTGATGGCTGCAACTTTCTTTGTAGCAGGTGATGCTTTTCAGGGTGACGATTATATCAATGCGTTAACTATGTTAGGTGCTTTGGCAATTATTACAATTACAGTAGCTACTGCATTAAAATATGTTAATCAAATTAAAAATGATACAGCTACAGGTGAGTTGGCTGATGAGAGTTGGGATGGTATTGGTGAGTTCAAAAATCCAATCCCTTCAGGATGGGGTATTATATTTATAGGTACTATTATTTGGATGTTGTGGTATTTCTTTATTGGGTATCCAACAAATCAATTTTCACAAATTGGTCAATATAATGATGAAGTAAATGAGTATAATGGTAAGTTTCAAAAACATTGGGAAAATCCAAATAAAGAGACACTAGAGGCTATGGGTGAGTCAACATTCTTGGTTCAATGTTCTCCATGTCACGGTGTGGACGCTGAAGGAATTGAGGGTAAAGCACAAGATTTGACACATAGAATTAGTAAAGCACAAGTTCTTTATACTATAAAAAATGGTCA
>JANTFF010000183.1 GCA_024763575.1 Sulfurovum sp. | reverse complement strand
TTAGATAAAGATACTTGGCTAGAGGTTCATAGAGAAGCTCATAAATTAGGTATTAAATCAACTGCTACTATGATGTATGGAACTGTAGAGACTACCAAAGAGATAGTAGAGCATTGGGATTTAATTAGACAACTCCAAGATGAAACAGGTGGATTTAGGGCGTTTATTATGTGGTCTTATCAGAGTGACCATACACAACTTAAAAGGGAATTACCAACTATTAGCAAAACTACGCCTAATCAATATCTAAGATATTTAGCAGTGGCTAGACTATTTTTGGATAATTTTAGGAATATTCAAAGCTCATGGGTAACTCAGGGAAGTTATATTGGTCAAATGGCACTACTATTTGGAGCTAATGATTTAGGTTCAACTATGATGGAAGAAAATGTAGTCTCTTCAGCAGGAGCTAGTAACTCTATGAACCAAGAAGAGATGATAGAGCTAATCCGTGATGTGGGTGAAAACCCTGCCAAACGAAATACAGCATATAATATTTTGGAGAGATTTTAAATTGAAAAAAATAGTAATCTTGATGATACTAATACAAGGAATGTTAATGAGTGCTACACTTAGCCATATAGATATAAATGGTACAAAAGTACCAATAATTTTTGAAAAAGGTAAAAATCTACCTATTGTCTCAATGCAATTAGTTTTTCAAAATTCAGGAACTCTAACTGATACCAAAGATGGATTGGTAAATATGAGTGCCAAGTTATTAAATGAAGGAACTAAAAAAGATGGAAGTGTAGGTTTTGCTACAAAATTAGAAGATAGAGCTATATCATTAAGTGCTAATACAGGAGCAGAGACTTTTGTCATAGAGTTAGCTTCTCTAAAAGAGCAGTTTGATTATGGTGTAGAATTACTCAAAGAGCTTTTGGAAGACCCAAATTATAGCAAAGAGACACTAAGCAAGATAAAAACACAAACCATTGGTGAACTAAAAAGAAGAGAGAGTGATTTTGATTATATATCATCTCTCAAACTCAAAGGTTTACTATTTCCTAATACACCTTTAGCCAAACCCTCACTAGGAACAGTAGATAGTGTCAAAGGTATATCATTAGATGATATAAAAAAACATATTAATACTCATTTAGGGTTAGGAAATTTGATTGTTGTTATGGGTGGAGATATAGAGAAGAGTGAAGCAATTAAACTATTAAGTGGCATACTAGAAGAGTTACCAAATGTCAAAAGTGAAGCTATTAAACCTATGAAGCCAATAGACAAAGAGCAGACTTTAGAAACAAAAGTAGATAGTAAACAAGCATATATCTATTTTGGTAGTCCATTGGATGTATCATACAATAGTCCAGATAGATATTTAGCTAAAGTAGCCTCTTTTATATTAGGAAGTAGTGGATTTGGTTCACGGCTTATGGAGGAGATAAGAGTAAAAAAAGGTTTAGCTTATTCAGCTTATAGTAGGTTTGCTATCAACAAATCGCACTCATATTTTTCAGGCTATCTACAGACCAAAGTCTCTTCAGGAGAAGAAGCAGTTAAAAGTGTAAAAGAGGTAGTCAAAACTTTTATAGATAAAGGTGTAACAGCTGAAGAGTTAAAATCGGCACAAGAGTTTTTATTGGGTTCAGAACCTCTTAGAAATGAGACTTTGTCACAACGGCTTAATCGTGCATTTCAAGAGTATTATACCAATAGACCACTCGGTGCTACTGTTGAAGATTTGAAAAAGATAAAATCTATAACACTTGATGAGCTTAATGAGTTTATCAAAAAACATATTGAGATAGATAAGTTATCATTTTCTGTTGTTACAGGAGATGAGAAGTAGGGGAGTATTTCCCTACTTAATTGAAAATTTAAATAACTTTTCCATTTTGATAGATTCGTCTCTACCATATACGACTATCTCTTTATCCACAGCTATCTCTTGGTTATTAATTTTATTAGGGTAATCTACAAAATTTAGAATATGTTTGATACAGTTTAGTCTAGCTTTTTTCTTATCATCACTTTTGATAATTGTCCAAGGTGCAGATTTGGTATGTGTAGCACTTAGCATCATAAATTTAGCTAATGAGTACTCATCCCATAGTCTTTGTGACTCTTTATCTACAGGGGAGAGTTTATACTGTTTTAGTGGGTCAGTCTCTCGTGCTTTAAATCTTCTTGCTTGTTCTTTTTTGGATACAGAGAAATAAAATTTAAATATCTGTATTCCCTCATCTGCAATCATCTTTTCAAACTCTGGTACATCTTTGAGAAATTTATGATGTTGTCTCTCTGTACAAAATCCCATAACAGGTTCAACCATAGCTCTGTTGTACCATGACCTATCAAACATAACAATTTCTCCAGCTGATGGAAGATGGGTTACATATCTTTGAAAATACCACTGTGATGACTCTTTATCACTTGGTTTTTCTAGTGCCACTACTCTTGCACCTCTAGGATTTAGGTGGTCTGTAATTCGTTTGATAGTTCCACCTTTTCCTGCTGCATCTCGTCCCTCAAATATCATTAGAATTTTGAGACCTTTGTCTTTGACATGATTTTGAAACTTGAGTAGTTCTACTTGCAGTTTTCGTAACTCTTTTTCATACTCTATTTTCTCTTTTTTGACCCAAATTTGGATTTTTCCATTTCTCTCTTGATTTTCTTTTGTTTTTTCGATTTTTTTATCTTCTGCCACTATTTTTATCCTTTTAACCTATAAATTTACCTTGTTTTATTCGTTGTGCTTCCATAATCTCTAGCTCTCTAGCACCTGATATAACAATATCTCTATCAAGTGCATAATCTAGTTTCATATCTCTACCTTCATAATCAACTTTACTTAGTATAACTTTCAGCGATTCTAATCTAGCTTTGTGTTTATCATTTGAACGAATAACTGTCCAAGGTGTTGTATGTGAATGTGTCTGTTTTAGCATTTTATATTTAGTATTGGTAAAATCATCCCACTTCTCTTGGGCTTGAACATCTATTTCACTTAGTTTCCATTGGCGTAGTGGGTCTGTTTTTCTGCGTTCAAATCTTCTCGCTTGTTCATCTTTGGTTACGGAAAAATATAGTTTGATAAGTATTGTTCCTT
>JANTFF010000182.1 GCA_024763575.1 Sulfurovum sp. | reverse complement strand
CCTAAAAATATAGTCTCACTACTTAGCTCTCTATCTCGATATGAGCTTAAAATTGAAGCAATTACTGCTAAATCAACTGCTGGTTCATTGATTTTAATTCCTCCTGATATATTTACAAATACATCATAAGTTCCCAATGGTAAATCTAGTTTTTTTTCTAGTAGAGCTAAAAGCATATTGAGTCTATTGTTATCAAATCCCGTTGAGCTTCGTTTTGGGTGACCATAAGCTTCAGCTACCAATGCTTGTATCTCTATAATAATAGGACGGCTACCCTCCATCATAACAGTTAATGCCGAACCAGAAGCTAGTTTTTCTTTGTTAAAAAATCTTCCTGCCATAGTTTTCGCATCTAGGAGTCCTTTTTTACTCATCTCAAATATTCCTACCTCATTAGTACTCCCAAAACGATTTTTAAACCCTCTTAGTAGTCGTAGTTCTGAGTTTACATCTCCTTCAAAATATAATACAGTATCAACCATATGTTCTAAAACTCTAGGACCTGCAATTGAGCCATCTTTGGTGATATGACCTATAATAAATATAGGTATATCAAGACTTTTTGCTATTCGCATTAGTTCAAAGGTTATGGTTCTCACTTGTGTAACTGAACCTGGGGCTGATGGGGTTTCTTCTGAATATAGTGTTTGGATAGAGTCTATAACTATAAAATTATAATTTTTGCTATTTATCTCTTGGCTAATAGTTTGCATATTAATTTCAGGCAATAAAAATAGCTCTTTGTAGTTGGCATCTAATCTATTAGCACGAAGTTTTATCTGTCCTGCTGACTCTTCACCTGATACATAGAGTACATCGGTTTTAGTTTTAGCTAGATTTCCTGCTATTTTCAGAAGTAGCGTAGATTTACCAATACCAGGGCTACCACCTATTAGAGTTAGAGAACCGGGGACTATTCCTCCACCTAAAACCAAATCTAACTCTTTACTTCCTGAACTAAATCGTTTGATATTCTCTTGTTTGACTTCTGTTATGGGGGTTGCTTTTGGAGTTGAACTTGATTTTGAGATTTGTTTGGTCTCTTCTACGAACTTTATCTGTTCTGTTGTGAGTTCTACCATTGTATCCCATTGATTGCAATTGGTACATTTACCTAACCATCTAGGAGATTGAAATCCACACGCTTGACACTCAAATAGGGTTCTTTTTTTTGCCATGATTTATCTTTGCTGTTTTTTATAAAAATAGTAGCATATTTTTTAATAGTTGTAATTGAAATTTAAAATGATGGTATATTTCCACTATCACTAGCGTACTCATAAAAAAACTGATATAAATCAGCACTCCATTTATCTTTGTAAATATCTTTTAGTTTAGGACATATTTTTAAAATCTCTTCTTTAAAT
Organism: Sulfurovum sp.; assembly: GCA_024763575.1. Taxonomy (GTDB): domain Bacteria; phylum Campylobacterota; class Campylobacteria; order Campylobacterales; family Sulfurovaceae; genus UBA1140. The sequence continues at coordinate 1,711 of JANTFF010000182.1, read as the reverse complement.
TTACCTGCTTGTGCTATCTCTTCCCACTCATTTTGTGTATGAATTGGTAAAATATTAACATCTGATAGTCCACAATAAAACTTAATCCTATTTTCAAAAATCTCTTTACCTTTTTTCGCATCCCCTGTACTCATATCAGTTTGATAACTCTTTTGATTGAGTATAGTTTTCAAAGTATCATTAATGCTTTTTATAGTAAATTGATTTATATCATAAGCATTAGATAGTGATATTGTTATAAAATATATTAAAATTTTTGTCAATTGATACTCCTTTCGGACTGACAAGAGAATTATATAATATAAATGTGTTTTGGTCGTGTAGCAAAAGTGTAGTTATTGTGGAGTTGATAAAATTATTTGATTTTCAGAAAAACTGTAGCTATAAGAGTGTATCCTACTATAATTTTTTTAGTTAGGATTAGAAATGATAGAAATCTCACGAGAGACCAAAGAGACACAAATATCTGTTGGACTTGAACTATATGGTTTGGGAGAATCTAATATCAATACAGGTGTAGGTTTTCTTGACCATATGTTAGAAGCCTTATCAAAACACTCTCATATAAATTTAAATGTCACTTGCAAGGGAGATACTTATATAGATGACCATCACTCTGTAGAAGATATAGGTATAGTATTGGGTCAAGCATTTGCCAAAGCTGTTTATCCTGTAGGAGGGATAGAGAGATATGGTAATGCTACTGTTGTCATGGATGAAGCATCTGTAAGCTGTGATTTAGATGTATCCAATCGTCCATTTTTGGTTTTTGATATGCCTATGGAGGGTAAAATAGGCTCATTTGATGTAGAATTGGTTGAAGAGTTTTTTAGAGCTTTTGCATTTAATGCTCATTTGACGATACATATTATATGTAATCGTGGTAAAAATAGACACCATATGGTAGAGGCATCTTTTAAAGCGTTAGCTGTTGCCTTGCGTAGAGCATTGACAATAAATAAAAATGCTGGAATACCAAGTACAAAGGGGGTTTTATGAGTATTGAATTAATTGTTTTAGATGTAGATGGGACAATGACCAATGGAGAGATAACATATACACAAAATGGTGATGAGGTCAAATCATTTTGTGTCAAAGATGGTTTGGCTATATCTTCATGGATTAGATTGGGTAAACAAGTAGCTATTATTACAGGAAGAAATTCAAAGATTGTTGAAAGAAGAGCTAAAGAGCTTGGTATTAAACATTTTTATCAAGGTGTAGGAGATAAAAAAGAGGTTTTGCAAAATATCTTGGGTAACCTTGGTTTAAATATGGGAAATGTTGCATCAATTGGAGATGATTTGAATGATTATACTATGTTATTATCATCAAAAATATCATTTGTACCTGCTAATGCATCAAATCATGTTCAAAAAATTGCAGATGTAGTTTTATCTAAAAATGGTGGAGATGGTGCAGTTAGAGAGATGATAGAGAAGTTAATTGCATTAGAAAACTTAGAAGATAAGTATTTGGGATTATGGTATTAAGAGTAGAGTATATTCTATTAATCTCTTTGGGGGTTTTGTCATTTTTTATATTTATAGAAAAGCCTAATAGTATTAAATCAATTGAGTCAAACTCATCAAAAGAGGCACTATTTCGAGATTTTTCTTTAGTTGAGATTAATAAAAATGGAATAAAAAATGAATTAATAGCTACTGAGGCTATCAAGTATAAAGATTATTTCGAAGCTAAATATATAAAT
>JANTFF010000181.1 GCA_024763575.1 Sulfurovum sp. | reverse complement strand
AAAAAAGAAAAAGTAAAGTGACAAAAAATGAGCTATTAAGAGAGATGCTTAAGACCTGCCAACAAAATCAAGTGAAATGGCGTTATCTCTTAACTGATAGCTGGTTCAGCTCTAGCGAAAACATGAAATATGTGCATGATGATTTGAAAAAATATTTCATTTTGGCATTAAAAAGTAATAGATTAGTAGCACTTAGTGAAGAGGATAAAAAAGATGGTTGTTATACTCGTATTGATGAGTTAGATTGGTCAGAAAAGAAACCCTTGAAAGGATGGATTAGAGGATTAGAATTTCCTGTTTTACTCCATCGTCAAATCTTTACAAACAAAGATGGTAGTACTGGGATTCTTTATCTTATATCTAATGACTTAGACTTGACATCAACCAAAATTGAAACAATCTATCAAAAAAGATGGAAAGTTGAAGTTTTTCACAAAAATATTAAATCTAATACTGCTTTAGCCAAATCACCTACCAGTACTGTTCGTACTCAAAGTAATCATATTTTTATGTCTATTTATGCCTCTGCTAAATTAGAAATTTTGGCTATTAAAAACAAGATGAATACTTTTGCTCTAAGGTCTAAAATTTATATTGCTTCCCTTAAAAGTGCCTTTTCTCAGCTTCAGGCTTTAAAAGTTGCGTAACATGAGTTACAAAATATCATGTAAACTATTTGCCTCTAACATCCATTGATGTAGCCCCTCCCAATCTTCATCCTCTATCATCTTTTTGCAAAGTATCATCTCATTATTAAATACCTCTATAGACTCCAAAAGATTTTCTCTATTTTGTCTAAAAATATCTTCCCACATATTAGGAGAACTCTTGGCAATACGACTCATACTTCTAAATCCACCACCTGCTAGAGCTATAATATTAGTTGAGTCTTCTTGTTTCATTACCGAATTAGCTAGTGCATAACTAACGGCATGGGGCATATGTGAGATAAAAGCAGCATGTCTATCATGTTCATCTGCACCCATATATACTACTTTGGCTCTAATATCATTAAATATCTTATTTGCAATATCATTTTGTAGTTTACCACTCTTTTGACTATCACAAACTACCATCACTTTATCACTGTATAGATTATCAATTGCAGCTGTTGGCCCAAACTTTTCTGTGCCTGTCATTGGGTGTGCAGTGATAACTCGTTCCCTTATCTCTTTGGGGATACTTTTTGAAATTTTAGATTTACTACTACCAAAATCTATTATAGTACAATTTTTATTTACATCTTTTAGAGTTTGAATTGTAGTTATAATGGCATCAACAGGGATAGCCAATATAATAACTGAACATTTTTTTATAATTTCAAAATCCACAGAAATTTCATCTACTAGATTAAGTAGTAGAGCCTCTTTTTGATGTATTTTATTATGGTCATATCCTATAATATGATATTTATCAGGAAATTTTTTTAGTGCTAATCCCAAAGAGCCACCCATCAAACCTAAACCTATAATTCCAATATTCATCTATTCTCCCTCATTCATTATGAGATTATAGCACTTTTTTAGTGAAAAAAAGATACACTAATGCTATTTTAATAAAAAGCTACATACTTAAGGAATTATTAATTTTATGAACAGAATTCTACCATTATCAATAACACTAAGTTCAATACTTCTCGCTCAACCTATTACCAAAATAGAATATAAAGGTCTAATGCATCTATCTCATGATGTTGCATCCGAAATATCAGGTCTGCATGTAGGAGATGAATTTGATATAAATAAAATAGATGAATCACTGAAGAAATTTTATAAACAGGGATATTTTTCTGATATATGGATTTCTGCAACAGATGATGGAGGATTGGTTTATAATTTTAAAGAAAAATCAACCATATCTAAATTGGATATGGAAGGTTATAGCTCTGATGATGAAAAAGAAGCTCTTTTTATCGAAATTGGTCTAAAAAAAGGTGACCTCTATGACAAGAAAAAAATAGAGAGTGCCAAAAAGAGACTAATTAAAAAGATTGAAGCAGAGGGGTATTATGATACTGTAGTAGAAGTGAGTGTAGAACCCAAAGAAGATAGTGTGGCTTTGACATTTAATGTCAATAAAGGTGAAAAAATATATATTCAAAATATTGATTTTGAAGGTGCAAATAAAATTGATACTGATGAGTTAGAAGATGTATTAGCAAACCAAGAAGAGGATACACTCGGATGGTTACCAGGACTTAATAATGGGGTAGCCCATGTGGATCAATTAGAATATGATGCATTTAGAGCCAAAGATGTTTATATGAAAAATGGTTATCTCGATGCAAAAGTAGATGAACCATTAATGCGTGTGGATAGTGGGTCATATCTTGCTGATATTTCTTATCAAGTTGATGAGGGTGAACAGTATAGTATTAATAGTATAGATATTCAAGGTCTAGTTGATGAGATAGACAAAGATGAACTTTTAGGAGAGTTAAATCTAATTGATGGCAAGGTTTTTAATATAGAAAAATTGCGAAAAGATATAGCTTTAATCAAAGAAAAAGTTGCAAATTTGGGATATGCTTATACAAAAGTAGCTCCTAATTTTAAACAAAACAGAGAAAATCATACTGTTGATATTCAATTTTTGGTTCAACCTGGAAATAAGGTAACTATTAATGATGTTATCATATCAGGGAATTATTCTACAAAAGATAGAGTTATACGAAGAGATATATATTTAGCCCCAGGAGATTTATTTAATCTAACTGATTTAAAAGATAGTAAAAGTGCATTGGGTAGAAGAGGCTATTTTGAGAAAGTTGATATAGAACAGCAAAGAGTTGATGAAGACAGAATTAATCTTTTGGTTAAAGTCAAAGAGACAGCCACAGGTAGTATCCAAGCTGGTGGTGGATATGGTTCATATCAGCACTTTATGCTTAATGCTTCATTATCAGATAGAAATATATTTGGTTCAGGTATTAGCTCTAGTCTTAGTTTTGACCTCTCTAAAGTTTCACGAAACTACTCTTTTTCTATCAATAATCCAAGAGTTTTTGATAGTGAATATAGTTTGGGTATGAATATTTACAATAGTGAATATGATTTTCCCACTTATCAACATGATACATT
>JANTFF010000180.1 GCA_024763575.1 Sulfurovum sp. | reverse complement strand
TATAAATACTTCAGGAATTGGTGAATACTCCACACAGTCGATATTTTCACCTGCTAACTCTTTGCTTACAGCATTAATTCTAATCCCTTTGACCCCCACAGCTGCACCGATTGGGTCAATATTGGGGTAATCTGTTTTAAGTGCTAGTTTGGCTCTTTGTCCTGGTATTCTTGAACTTGCAATAATCTCTACTGTATTATCTGCAATCTCTGGAACCTCTTTTTCCATTAGTTTTTCAAGAAACTTTGGTGCTGTTCTAGTAAGCTCCAAAAACATTCCCATCTCAGGGTCTATACTTACATATCGTAGAAGTGCTTTTACTGTATCTCCTAGTTTGAACTTTTCACCTTTTATACGGTTTCGTTGACTCAAAATACCTTTTAATTCACCAATTTCGATAAATGTATTCTCTTTCTCATCAATACGATTAACTGTTCCTATGATAATAGTACCTACTTTTTCTCTATATTTTTCAAATAGGTCTTGTTCTACCCTTCTTTGTATATGATATTGTAACTCTTTAAATAGATTATATGAGGCAGTTCGTCCATGTTCTTCTAGTACAAATTCACTTCTAAGCTCATCACCCATTTCAATATCTGTTCCATACTCCTCTTGTGCCTCTTCTATTGATATAACACTATCTGGCTCTTTTTCAAATCTCTCATCATCTTTTTTTGCAACAGTTATAATCTGTTCTACTTTATAATCTTTTTTATCTATATCTATTGTAGCTTCAAAATGTGAACTTTGAGTTGTACATCTCTTTGCTGTTTTGATTAATGCTTCTTTGAATGCATCAATAGCTGATTCTAGTGAAATATTTTTTTCATGAGCCATAGCCTCAATAATATCAACAATTTTTTCCATATTTAATCCTTTTATATAAACTTGACAATGGTGTTACTAAATCGTGTGAATTTGTCCGTTGTTGCGTAGAGTTGAATTATAGCTAAACTTACCTTTAAGAAAAATAGGTATAATATTTTTAAACATAACATATTGTATATATTTTTAAGGAATAGAAAAAAATGAAAATGAAATTAGCGAGAGCTTCAATTACGACAAAACCTAAATTGATAGATATATCAAAAATTGAAGAAGATTTAGAAAAGAAGTCTATTTTTTACTTTGATAAAGACAATTCGCACAAAGATTTAAAAGCACTTATTGAGTATTTTGAAGATAAAGATTACTCTGTATATATGCGTGAGGTAAAATTTGGATTGAATGATGATGAGTTTATATATGAAGTACATATAGTAAAATAGCTATGAGTGTCAAAAAACTTTATATAGAGACCTTAGGGTGTGCTATGAATGTTCGTGATAGCGAACATATGATTGCAGAGTTAAATCAGAAAGAGCCTTATGAGCTTACTAATGAGTTAAGCGATGCTGATTTGATTATTATAAACACATGTAGTGTAAGGGAAAAACCAGTATCTAAGCTTTTCTCTGAAATAGGTGTGTTTAATAAATATAAAAAAAAGAGTGCTAAAATAGGTGTAACAGGTTGTACTGCTTCACATTTAGGTCAAGATATTATCAAAAGAGCTCCATCTGTTGATTTTGTATTAGGTGCTAGAAATGTATCCAAGCTTTCAAAAATCATAGATGTCAAACATGCTGTAGAGGTTGATTTAGATTATGATGATAGTAGCTATACTTTTGGTGAGTATAGAACCAATCCTTTTAAAGCTATGGTTAATATATCTATGGGATGTGATAAATCATGTACTTACTGTATTGTACCTGCAACTAGAGGTGATGAGGTATCAATTCCTTCTGATTTGATTGTCCAAGAGATAACAAAAGCTGTCTCCTCTGGTGCTAAAGAGATAATGTTACTCGGTCAAAATGTTAATAATTATGGTAAACACTTTACTAATAGTGAAGAAAAATGTAACTTTACGAAACTATTGCAAAAAATTAGTAAAATAGATGGCTTGGAGAGAATTCGTTTTACTTCTCCACACCCTTTACATATGGACGATGAGTTTTTAAATGAGTTTGCATCAAATCCAAAAATATGTAAACAAATTCATATACCTTTGCAGAGTGGTTCGACTAAGCTTCTAAAAGATATGAAAAGAGGATATACCAAAGAGTGGTTTTTAAATCGTTGTGCCAAAGTTAGAAAACTTGCTCCAGAGGCTACAATATCAACTGATATTATTGTAGGTTTTCCAAATGAGAGTGATGATGATTTTGAAGATACTATGGATGTATTGGAGCAAGTTAGATTTGAACAACTCTTTTCATTTAAATACTCTCCTAGACCACATACCACAGCTGCGAAATTTGATAATCAAATTCCAAAAGAGATAGCTTCAGCTAGATTAACTAGATTACAGAAAAGACATACTCAAATCATTGATGAGGTTATGGATGCTCAAATGGATAAAGTACATAGTGTATATTTTGATGAACTAAAATCAGGTAGTAGAGTATCAGGACGAAGTGATGATGGTAAACTCTTTTTCGTTGAGGGTAGTGAAGAGCTTTTAGGTCAAATATTACCAGTTAGAGTTACTAAAACCTCCAGAGGTGCTTTAGATGGGGTAGTTATATAGTGATAGATATAAAGAGGTGGCGTAAAAAATTTTTTAGAAAATTATCTACCATTTTTGTGCCTATTGTTATTTTTATTGTTATGCGTATTTTGTGGATAACATATAGAAAAAAATATCATTTTATAGATAAACCTATAGAGGGTCAACGGATTGCTGTTAGTTGGCATGGAGAGCTTCTACTCTCTCCACAAGTTTATAGAGTATTACAAAAAACATACTCTACATCAGCAATTATATCTCGACATTTTGATGGCGAACTTATTGCTAAAGTGTTAGGATTTTTTAATATCTCTCCACTAAGAGGTTCAACTAATAGTGGGGCTAGGCAGGTGTTGATAAACTCTTTAAAAGCTATAAAAGCTAAACAGACAATACTCCTAACTCCAGATGGACCAAGAGGACCTAGACATAGTATGAGTGATGGTGCTGTAGCTTTGGCTTTAAAGTCAAAATTACCAATTATGGCAATTAGTTATATTCCAAGTTCATATTGGCAATTAAATAGTT
>JANTFF010000179.1 GCA_024763575.1 Sulfurovum sp. | reverse complement strand
ATTTATATGGTTTGGAGGAGTAGTTGCAGGTCAAAATGGTATGATAATAGCATTTTTAATAGCTTTGGGTATGAATTTTTATGCATATTATTATAGTGATGAACAAGTATTAGCTCATTATCATGCTATACCTGTAGATAGAAACTCTGCTTCGGGACTCTATCAGATAGTTAGCAGACTAACACGCAGAGCCAATCTACCAATGCCAAAGCTATATATTATTCCAGAAGAGCAACCAAATGCTTTTGCAACAGGAAGAGATTATGAACATGCAGCTGTTGCAGTTACAGAAGGCCTATTAGAGCTACTAAATGAAGAGGAGGTAGAGGCTGTAATTGCACATGAGTTAAGCCATATTAAACATTATGATATGCTAATAGGTACAGTAGCAGCTACTATTTCAGGTGCTATTGCAATGTTGGCAAATTTTGGAATGTTTTTTGGTGGAAATGATGAGGATAGACCAAATCCTATAGTTATGATAATACTTATGATTGTGATGCCTCTTGCTGCTACAATTATCCAGATGACTATAAGTAGAAGTCGTGAATTTATGGCAGATGAGGGAGCTGCTATAATGACAGGTCACCCTGAATGGTTACAGAGTGGATTAATGAAGTTAGATAACTATGCTAGAGGAATTATACTACCCGAAGCCGAGCCTGAGACTGCACATATGTTTATAATCAATCCATTTACAGGAAAAGATTTCTCTATGCAACAGCTATTTAGTACTCACCCTACTACACAAGAGAGAATTGATAGATTAGAGGAGTTAAAATATTAACTCTTCTTTTTAGGAGTATTAGTTTTTATAAAAAAGTAACCTATATTTTTATCAATAGTGACTTTACCTGTCAAATTCCAATGTCCTTGAACAGGTACATTAGCAACAGTATCATACTTATTATCTTTAAACTCAAATGATTTTATATCTAAATCACCATTGTTTTCAATAGCACGAGTTAATAGTAACTCTATTTTAGCATTTTTGATAACTTTTGAACTTTTTTTATCAATTACAGAGACTGATATATTGTTTCTACCGACATTAAGAAAATTTCTATGTTTATGCTCTTTTTTTAGTGACCGTTGTCCTAAAAAAATATCAGATACTTCAAGTCCAACTATATGACCATTAATATCAAATTTAACATCATATTTTTGTAAAAATTCTTTATTATCAGCCATCATCTTATTATAATCATCATCAACTATATGATAAGTACTCAAAAAACTTTTATCTTCATAAACTGGTGTATTTACTGCACTTTTGATTGTCCAAACTATCATACCAAAGGTAAAACCGAATATAACAAAGAAAAAAAGCAACCAAAAGTGATATTTTTTAATTTTCATAATTTTTCCTCTATTTTTTTGATTTCAATATAGCGATAGTATAAAATAGTAGTCCAATAACTAATATAGTGTACATCAAAACTCTATATATAGTAGAAGTTACAGTTCCTACACTACCTATGCTAGATTTTAGCTCTATGCCTTTGCTCTGTGCTACTTTATCAGTAATAGAAGCATATCCATTAAACATTGCAGCTGATACTTTAGCATACATACTATTTTTATCTTTTGATGCTAATAGTGGAATAATATATTTATCCAAAATATCATCTTTGTCTAATTTGTTTTGAAGTGATGAACTCATAAGCAGATTAATATGTGTATCTTCTAATGAAGTTGTCAAAAGTACAAAGGGATTTTTTAACTGTTTTGTGATATTACTCTCATACGACTTAATAAATTCCATTTTACTTTTTGTATCTACAAACTTTTTATCACTATAATTCTCTTTGGCATAGATATAAACACTAACTCTTGTTTTATTGAATAGTTCATTTCCCATCTCATCTATTTTTGCAATAGAACGAGGGTCAATCATTTTAGCACCACTAAGAATAAATTTACTTGACTGTTTTGTTATAATTGGAGTAGAGTTATTATTTTCTGCATAAGCTGATAGACTAAGTGTTAGAAGGAGTGCAAAAAGCACTCCTATATTTTGAAGTATTGTTCTCATTTAACCAACAAATACTCTAGTTGAATCACCAAATGAAAGCATAATGGTAACTACTGCTGAAATAACTAGTAAAATTCCTATAATTTTATCCATTATTTATCTCCTACTATTGTACGCATATCATGATTTTTAGGACTATTTTTTGTCAATCCACTTAAGTCTTGATTAATCTTATAATAGTTAGTTGCATTGTCTTGTTGTATTGAAACAGCATTAACGGTTAAAATCACTACACCTGTTAAGAACAATACAAGAAAAACAGCATAGCCTTTTAAACCATGCATAAAACTAAAAAGTCCACCTTCTGTTTGTGGGTCAATCTGTGTATTACCAGCCATATTACCCTCCTTCTATTGAGCTTTGATTGAGCTTAAATAAGCTGCAACTGCTTTTTGTTGAGTCTCATTTAATCGACCCTTAAAGCTAGGCATTGTACCAATAGCACCTTTTTTACCATTTTGTAAAACATGAGTAACAACAGTCTCATCATATTCAGCTAGGTTTGGAGCCATACCATTCATACCTTTACCATCTGGTCCATGACAAGATGCACATGCAGCAAATGCAGCAGGAGCTTCACCTTTGAGTCCACCAGCAACATATGTAGCAATCGCTTCAGCATCAGCACCAGTAGCCATTAATGGAGGCATAGCACCCATTGCATAATTAAGTGTATGTTGACCATTTTTAATAGTATAAAGAACTTGGGCTTTACTAATTCTATGTGTCAAATCTTGTGCTTTACCCTCAATTCCTTCAGCGTCAACACCGTGACATGGAGAACATTGAACCAAGAATGTTGATTCACCCATAGCTTCTAGTGTCTCTTTATTTGGATTTTCCCAATGTTTTTTAAACTTACCATTATATTCATTTACTTCATCATTATATTGACCAATTTGTGAAAATTGATTTGTCGGATACCCAATATAAAAATACCAGAACATCCAAATAATAGTACCTATAAATATAATACCCCATCCTGAAGGGATTGGATTTTTGAACTCACCAATACCATCCCAAACTTCATCAGCCAACTCACCTGTAGCTGTA
>JANTFF010000178.1 GCA_024763575.1 Sulfurovum sp. | reverse complement strand
ATGATGAAACTGTTTTTTGGCTTTTTATCCAATCCATAAATCTCTTGACATCAATAATATTATCACAGTAACGATTGGAGTAGTCAAAAAGATGTTGGGAAGTCGCTCTTTGTATATATATTTGGGAAGTATTTCTAACATATTATAATTGGAAGCATATTATTTGGTTTGGGATTAGATTTCCTATTTAGCTCATCATCAATAGACCCTAAAAGCTTGGTTCATATGCATGAAGAGTATGGAATAATCTCTATGGTTAGTAGTGTAATTCTATGGGGATTTGTTGGGTGGTTTTTGGTTAAGAATTAGTATAATTGTAAAAAAAGGATACCAATATGAATTTCGCAACAGCAGACCTATGTGATAAATACAAAGATAAGCTACAAGTACTACAAACACCCCTAAACTCTTATGGAGGAGTAAAAAGTTTTAGTGGAGAGATAGTAACTATCAAACTAGATAACAATAATCATGACCTAGTCAAAATGCTTAGAGATGAAAAAGGATATGGCAAGGTAGCCGTAGTAGATGTCGGTCAAGCTTTTTATGCAGTGGTTGGGGATAATCTAATGGGATTTGCTCATAATAATGGTTGGGCAGGAATAGTTATTAATGGGTTTGTAAGAGATACTAAAATCACTAAAACTATACCTGTTGGGCTTATGGCAATAGGAACAACTCCTAGAAAAAGTTTTGAAAATAATCCATCAAAAAGAGATATAGAGCTAAATTTTGGTGGAGTTAGTTTCAAAAATGGAGATTATCTATATGCTGATGAAGATGGAGTTATAATATCTGATACGAAACTAATATAATTGTTTCTATGTGTTATAATGTCAAATTTAAAAATTAGGAGCAACATATGAATAGAATATTTAATTTTGGTGCAGGACCTTCTACTATACCTTTATCAGTACTAGAAGAGGCACAAAAAGAATTAGTTGATTATAAAGGTGAAGGTCTTTCGATTATGGAAGCATCTCACCGTTCAAAAATGTATGATGAGGTTCATACTGAAGCTATGGCATTAACTAGAGAGCTTTATAGTGTGCCTGAAGATTATGATATACTTTTCTTGCAAGGTGGAGCATCACTACAGTTTGCTATGATACCTATGAACCTATCAATAGGTGGCAAAGCCCAATATGTAGATAGTGGTAGTTGGTCATCAAAAGCTATCAAAGAGGCGAAAATTCAAGGAATTGATTATGAAATAGTAGCAAGTTCCAAAGATACTACTTATGATAGAATTCCATCTGATATAAAATTTGATGATAATGCAGACTATGCTTATATCACTTCAAACAATACTATCTATGGAACAGAGTATCATGAATTTCCTACAACTAAAGCACCATTAATTGTAGATGCATCTAGTGATATTTTCTCATGCCCTATTGATTGGTCAAAAGTTGATATGCTTTTTGCTGGAGCTCAAAAAAATGCAGGTCCATCAGGACTTACTATTGTGATTATCAAAAAAGAGTTGGTAGCTCGTGCAGGTGATAAAGTTCCAACTATGCTCAAATATAAAACTCATGCTGATAAAGATTCACTATTTAATACACCTCCAACATTTGGTATATATATGTTTAATCTAATTTTACATTGGCTCAAAGACAATGGTGGAATAGAAGCCATCCAAGAGAAAAACCAAACAAAAGCCAAACTTCTTTATGATGCAATAGATAATAGTAATGGGTTCTATGTAGGACATGCTACAAAAGAGTCTCGTTCATTTATGAATGTATCTTATAATATCAAAAATAGTGATGGAGAAAATAACTCCCAACTAGAATCCAAATTTGCAAAAGAGGCAACAGAGGCTGGAATGATTGGTCTAAAAGGTCACCGTTCTATTGGTGGACTTAGAGCATCTATCTATAATGCAATGACTCTTGATGGTGTCCAAGCTTTGGTTGACTTTATGCAAAAATTCCAAAAAGAGAATAGTTAATATGTTGAAAATTCAAACACTTAATCAAATTTCAGCAAAAGGAAAATAATCATGCCAACAAGACCAAGAATACATTTCAATAAACCATAATCCAACTTCGCTATAATCACAAAAAATAATACAAGGAATAATTTATGCCATTATTAGATAGTTTTACCGTTGACCATACCAAAATGATAGCACCTGCTGTTAGAGTTGCTAAGAGAATGAAAACACCAAGTGAAGATGATATTACAGTCTTTGATTTACGATTTTGTAAACCAAATGAGGATAAACTAAGTGTAAAAGGAATTCATACATTAGAACATCTATTTGCTGGGTTTATGCGTGACCATCTCAATAGTGATAGTGTAGAGATTATAGATATATCTCCTATGGGTTGTAGAACTGGTTTTTATATGTCACTACTTGGCAAACCAAAGAAAAAAGAGGTTGCCAAAGCTTGGGAAAAATCTATGAAAGATGTACTAAAAGTCAAATCTCAAAAAGAGATACCTGAACTAAATATCTATCAGTGTGGAACATATAAAATGCACTCACTTGATGATGCCAAAGAGATAGCTCAAAAAGTATTAAAACAAGGAATTGGAACTATGAGTAACAAAGAGTTAAAACTAAGTGATGATATTCTAAAAGGACTTTAATATGTTGATTTGGATACCTGTTGATGGAGTAGATGAAAAACACTCCAAAGTTACCAAAGTAGCAAATGCCCAAAAGTGGGCTTTGGTTGATTTTGATGAGGGTGAAGTTAAATCAATTCGTTTTTTTGATAAACGAGAAGATTATAGTGATTGGGTTGATTTTATTATCTTGGAGAATAAATTTGAGACCTATATTGACTATATGAATGAGGGTATGATGGTGTTGTGTGTTCGAGAAGAGGAGAGTATCGAAGATATTATAGAAGCATTTAAATTCAAAGAGTTAGATGAAGTTGGGTTATAATACAGATTTACGAAAACACAAAGAACTAATGACTACAGTTGATGGCTCTACAACTCTTTTTTCCAAAGAGTTTGGAGAGTCATACCACTCTACTTTTGATGGTGCTTTACATGAGACTTTATATAAACATGTTATTCCTGCCTTTTCATTCCAAAAAGATAAAAAAGAGTTAACTATTTTAGATATATGTTTTGGTTTGGGGTATAACACTTTGGCTACAATATATTATATAAA
>JANTFF010000177.1 GCA_024763575.1 Sulfurovum sp. | reverse complement strand
TGTATCTTTGGATGAAGTAGCAGAAAAAATCAATCTATATTTGTTTAGATATTTATGTAGATGCTCCATTGTATCTGAACGAACATCATCTCCTAACTCTTTGGCTATAGCTTTGACCTTGTCTTTATCTCTACCCAATATTATAATATCACAACCTAAACGCAATAGATTTTTGATAGCAATTATACCCATCTCTCCTGCACCAATTACAACAGCTGTCATACCTGTAATATTATCTCCATATATCTGATGAGCTTGTGTAACAGCAACTGAAGCAATAGACAGAGGATAACGAGAGATATTAGTAACATTACGAACCTCTGCTGCACACTTAACAGCATAAGAGATTACTAAATTTAGTTTCTTACCTGCTGTATTGTTATAATAGGATAATCTATAGGCATCTTTGACCTGTCCTGTTATTTGTGATTCTCCAATAACCAAAGACTCCAAAGAGGATACAACAGAAAATATATGAGCAATAGCATCACTATCATCATATCGCCCATCCATACCTTTTAGTTCAAAAAAACTAAGACCTGATTTGAGACTAAGCATTCCCAAAACAGCATGATAACTAGCAAAAGTATCTTTGGTAGCTAATACTATCTCTACCCTATTACAAGTAGAAACTATATAAGCTTCATCTATAAAATCAAATCCAGTTAATTTAGTCAACATAGATTTTTTCTCTTCATCTGTACTAAAGGCTAACTTCTCTCTAATCTCTTGTTCACAATTTTTATGGTTAAATGATACAACTTGATATGACATTTAGAACTCTCTTTCTATCATTGCTTTTGCAATATTGGATAAATCCTTTTCACCCAAAGCTTCCATAGAAGATATAGCTTCTATTACTAAATCTTTGGCTTGGTTATAAGATTTTTCTATTATCTTATGTTCTGCCATTTTCTCTTTTATCCACTTTTCATCTTTTGGTGTTAATCTTTTTTTGTGTAAAGAGATTAATTTAAGTTGTTGCTCACTATCTAATTTTTCATATAGATACATATAAGGCAAAGTAACTTTCCCCTCAAAAAAATCATGCAAAGCAGGTTTTCCTAGGGTCTTACTATCAGCTGTAATATCTAGTATATCATCTATCATCTGAAATGCTAGTCCCAAATTTCGTCCATAATCTCTATAAGCTTTACGATTTTTACCCACCAAAATAGCACCTGCTTCAGCACTTGCTTCCATTAGCGAGGCTGTTTTTTGATATAACATCTTAAGATATGCATCACGATTAGTATGAAATCTTTTGGATAACTCTACATCTGCTAATTCACCTAAACTCAACTGCACAACAGAATTAGAGACTACTTTAGCCACCTCAGGAGAGATACTAATTAGCTCAAAAAATGCTTTGGAGTAGAGTATATCACCCATCATAATCGCCGTCTTATCTCCATCGCTAGCATTTAGAGATGCTTTACCTCTACGAGTAAAGGCATCATCTATTACATCATCATGTAATAGACTTGCTAAATGTATCATCTCAATAGTTGAGGCTGTTTTTATTACTTTCAAATTATTACCTGCAATTTTGAGAATTAACTTTGTTCTAAGTCTTTTCCCATGAGGTAATCTTCTATATAGAGTTGTTACAAGCTTATCATCAAGTTCTATTATATACTGCTCTATCTTTCTCTCAACGGCATTTATCACCATCTCTTCCTTAATTTAATTTCCTTGTGACTATTCACATTGAGTTACAATATTACCTACAAGCTCTATATATAAACTATTAGTCCTCTCATCTAACTCTGGGTCAATTATCATATTTTTCATTAATTGCTCATGCTCTTCTTCTAACCCTCTCTCTTCTAGTATCTTTTCAGCTACTGCAAATCTTCTAAACATCTTGTCTAGTTCCATCTCTACTATATTTTGGTTAGCTGTCTTGGCAATTGAAAAATAGTTACTTTTTGGTGTTCCTACAAATGCGTCATCATCGTCAAATATATTCATTTAATATCTCCACTGTTATTTTTGGATTATTATATCTAATGTATCTAATGAAAAGATAAAATATATTGTTATGAATTATGATTTAATAGAGTTAACTACTCTATATTACCCATATTGTGTTAAAATTATAAAAATATTTTTAATAATGAGGTATAAAAAAATATGATAATAGATACCCACTGTCATTTAGATGACAAACGATATAATAATGATATAGAAGAGGTTCTACAACGAGCCAAAGAGAATAGGGTTGAGAAATTTATAATACCCGGAGCTGACCCAAAAACACTAAAAAGAGCTATAGAGCTTAGTGAAATATATAATAATATATACTTTGCAGTAGGTGTTCATCCATACGATGCTACTAATTATGATAGAGAATATTTGGAGCAATATATAACACATCCTAAATGTGTAGCTGTAGGTGAGTGTGGATTAGATTATTATCGACTTCCCGAAACTATAGAAGAGATAGAAGAGGAAAAAAGACTACAAAAAGAGGTTTTCATCGACCAAATAGAATTAGCAAAACAATATGAATTGCCCCTAATAGTTCATATTCGAGACTCTTCTGCTGACTCTTTAGAGATACTTGGGAAGTATGCAGGAGATAAAGGTGGAGTACTACACTGCTATAATGCTGATGAGGCACTACTGAAACTAATTTCAAAAAACTTTTATTATG
Organism: Sulfurovum sp.; assembly: GCA_024763575.1. GTDB lineage: Bacteria > Campylobacterota > Campylobacteria > Campylobacterales > Sulfurovaceae > UBA1140. The sequence continues at coordinate 494 of JANTFF010000177.1, read as the reverse complement.
GTATTGGAGGGGTTTTGACTTTTAAAAATGCTAGAAAATTAATTAATGTATATCCTAAAATCCCACTAGATAGACTTTTGGTTGAAACTGATGCTCCATATCTCACACCTCATCCTCATAGAGGAAAAAGAAATGAACCTAGCTATACTAAATTAGTTATCTCTAAAATGTCTGAATTATCTAATATAGAACAGAGAGTTTTAGAAGAGAAAACTACTCAAAATGCTTTTAATCTTTTTAATAAAATGGTATAAAATTTAAATTTTATACCTTCTCCTTTCCACTTTTAATATTTAATAACATAATTATCTATCTATAAATATATTCTTATTCTAATAAAACAATATCTCATAACTATAACTACTTATTTCTTTATTTTTAAATTAATATTTTTAATTAAACTTAATCTTAAGTATAATATTAATATAATAGTTTAAATAAATTTTAAGGAATGAATATGAAATTTTGTAAATTTTTAATAATTAGCATATTTT
>JANTFF010000176.1 GCA_024763575.1 Sulfurovum sp. | reverse complement strand
AAAGTTTCTAGGTAAGGTGAAACTTGGAATATAGAAATATCATAAATAGAGCTAAAAATTCTGTTTTCTATGATTTTCTATTGAAAAAGATACTATATCCAATCCCAAATAACCAATCTCTAAAAGTATAGATTGGCGAAAACTATCCAAAGGTTCTCTAATACTATAATAAGCCCAACGACCTCTTCTATCAACTTTGAGAAATCCTGCATCTTTGAGTATTTTGAGATGTCTTGATATACGAGACTGTATCATATTAAACGATTTTTCTATATCACAAACACAAACTTCACTATTTTTATTGATGAAATCTAATATCTTGACTCTAGTCTCATCATTTATCGCACCAACTGTTTTTAGAAATATATCCATAATTATGCTCCTTTGGTGAGATTATATCTAAATAAATCTAATGTATCAATATATATAGATATATTTTTAGTAACTCATCTGTATTCTATCTACCTCATCCCAACTCATACCTTTTTTGTGACTTCTATGTTGGAGTATATGGTCTATATATCTAGCAAATAGGTCTGTCTCTATATTTATTTTGCTTCCTATTTTATATTCACCTATTAGCGTCTCTTTTAGTGTATGTGGGATAATGGTTAGACGAAAACTATCACTATAAACATCATTGATAGTAAGTGATACTCCATCTATAGTTATAGAGCCTTTGGGGATAATATAAGCTATATATTTAGGGTCAACTTTGATAATAAAATCGACTCCATTTTCTCTTGGAGTTATACTGATTACTGTTCCTACACAATCAATATGTCCTTGAACTATATGTCCTTCAAATCTATCATCTAACTGCATAGCTGGTTCAATATGTACTCTACCACTTAATTTTGACTCATCTATAATAGAACGAGTCTCATCAGCTAACTCCAAATTAAACCCATCACTATTTACTTCTATAACTGTTAGACACACTCCATTGATAGCTATAGAGTCTCCTATTTTGGCTAGGTGCTTTGATTTTATTGTTAGGATATTGTTTTGATAGCTTTTAACTGTGGCTATCTCTCTAATTAGACCTGTAAACATATATAACCTCTATCTGTTTTTTGAGAGTATTATATCAATATTACTTTGATATAATTCCAATAATATATAAACAAGGCAATTTATGGAATATAGTGTAATCGTAATTGGTGGTGGACATGCTGGAATAGAGGCAAGTTTAGCACCTGCTAGAATGGGAGTTAAGACTCTGCTTATAACAATATTGGCTGAACAGATAGGTGCATCTAGTTGTAATCCTGCTATTGGTGGACTTGCCAAAGGTCATTTGGTAAAAGAGCTTGATGCCATAGGTGGGCAGATGGGATTAGCTACTGATGCGACAGGTCTGCAATTTAGAGTTTTAAACCAATCCAAAGGTCCAGCTGTTAGGGGAAGTAGAGCTCAAATTGATATGGATAGATATAGAATTTATATGCGTGATGTAGTTCTAAATACTCCTAATTTAGATGTAAAACAAGAGATTGCAACATCACTTATAATTAAAGATGGAGAGGTTAGGGGAGTAGAGACTCAACTTGGCAATAGATATTTAGCTTCAAAAGTGATTATAGCAAGTGGTACTTTTCTAAATGGACTTATTCATATTGGAGAAAAAAAACAACAAGCAGGACGACAAGGAGAGTTTGCATCTATTGAGTTAGCCCAGTATCTAAGGAGTTTAGATTTAGATATAGGACGGCTAAAAACTGGAACTTGTGCTAGAATTGAGGGAAGTAGTATAGATTTTAGTGTAATGGAGTCTCAATGTGGAGATGAGAAACCAATTCCATTCTCATTTAGAACCAATAGAGAAGAGTTTAATCCTACTCAATTACCTTGTCATGTAACCTATACAAATGAGACTACTCATAATATTATAGAGAGTAATTTCTATCGAGCACCTATGTTTTCAGGTCAGATTGAGGGAATGGGTCCAAGGTATTGTCCAAGTATAGAGGATAAGATTAATAGATTTAGAGATAGACCTAGACACCAAATATTTGTAGAGCCTCAAACTATGGAGGCTAATGAGTTTTATATCAATGGTATGAGTACATCTTTGCCTACAGATGTACAACTTGATATGATACACTCTGTAAAAGGAATGGAAAATGCCAGAATAGTAAGATATGGATATGCTATTGAGTATGATTTTATCCAACCAACAGAGCTAAAACATACATTAGAGACCAAAAAAATAAAAGGTCTCTACTGTGCAGGGCAGATTAATGGTACTACAGGTTATGAAGAGGCAGCAGCCCAAGGTATGATGGCAGGTATAAATTCAGCACTTAGTATTCAAGGCAAAGAGCCATTTATATTAGGTAGAGATGAAGCTTATATAGGTGTACTTATAGATGATTTGGTAACCAAAGGGACAAAAGAGCCTTATAGAATGTTTACAAGTCGTTCAGAATATAGACTTTTGTTGCGTGAAGATAATGCAGATACTAGACTATATAAATATGGTGAAAAGTTTGGACTTTTGGATAGTGAATATCTACAAAAGGTAAAAACCAAAGAGAGAACTATTCAAGAGGCTTTGAGTTATCTACGAGAGACTTTTGTAACTCCAAATAAAAGCTTTATAGAACTATTAGAGAGTATAGGAGAAGATAAGATAAATGATAAAGTCTATCTATTGGATTTATTGGCTCGTTCTAGTATGACAAAAAAGAAACTAATAGTAATAGTTCCAGAGTTTGAAAAATATAGTGATGAGGTAATAGAACAGATACTAATAGAGGCAAAATACAATAGATATATAGCCAAACAGCAACTACAAGTTGACAAAATGAAAGATATGCTACAGGTCAAAATCCCAAAAGAGTTTGATTTCTCTAAAGTATCAGGATTGAGTAATGAGATAGTTGAAAAACTAACCAAAATTAACCCACCAACACTATTTAATGCATCTGAAATATCAGGAGTCACACCTGCTTCATTGGAGATTTTGCATATATATATTAAGATGGCTCAGAAGGCTAAGTAGCCTTACTAAAAATACTTATTATATTTTTATATTAAATACTTAATATTATATATTAAGTATTATTTAAGTATTTGTGCTTTATACTTTTATAAATAGTTTTTATTTAAAGGATTTAATGATGCGTTTTGAAATTTTAAAGATAATTGGTTCTGTCAT
>JANTFF010000175.1 GCA_024763575.1 Sulfurovum sp. | reverse complement strand
GATACAAATTATCATCAAGGTAGTTTTGATGATGTAATGATAGCACCCCAGTTACATGATAGAGAGTATCTATTAAAATATACTTACTCTCCAACTGGAGATAAGCTTCGTATTAAACTTGTTCAAACTTATGATAATAGTATCGTATTGGATAAAGGGTATAGTGTCAATAGTTCAAAACGGTATCCTTTTTTGGCACATAATGCTATTGTCGATGTTAATAATGCTCTAAATTATGATGATATATCTTGGATGAGACGGTATATACTCTTTTCTAAATATACAGCATCAAGACGAAGTGAGATTTGGATAGCTGATTATACTCTCTCTTTTGCTAGTCCTATAGTTAAAGGTGGTTTAAACCTATTTCCAAAATGGGCAAATCCAAATCAAACAGCTTTTTATTATACCTCTTATAATAGTCTATTGCCAACACTATATCGTGTAGATATGCAATCAGGAAATCGCAAAAAAATTATCTCTTCAGAGGGAATGTTGGTCTGTTCTGATGTGAGTCGTGATGGAAGCCGACTGCTTTTGACTATGGCACCTAATGGACAGCCAGATATTTATGAATATAGTGTAGGTGGGAGTGCAAAAAAAATAACAAATTTTAGAGGAATTGATGTAAATGGTAAATATATAGGTGATGAGAGTCGAATAGTATTTGTATCTAATAGAATGGGACGACCTAATATCTATAGTAAATCTATAGGTTCTTCTTCTGTATCCAAAGTACCACAATATGGTAATAATAATAGCTCATGTGATGCGTTTGACCAGTATATTTTATATTCAGTTAAAGAGGGTCGTGCAACTAATATATATCTAGGCTCTGCATATAGCTCATATATTAGACCACTCACAAGTAATGGTTCAAATCAACTACCAAGATTTTCAAATAATGGTAAAGTAGTATTATATATAAAACAAAATGGTGGTAAAAATAGTATAGGGTATATGAATTTAGCAACCAAAGAGAGTGCTTTGTATCCTATGGTTAGTGGTAAAATACAATCTATTGATTGGTAAAAATTATGGTATAATCTAAAAAACTTAAAAAGGAAAAACATGAAGAGAAAATTATCTGTAGTAGCTATATCATTTGCTATATTAATATCAGGATGTGCTCAAAAAAAGGTTAGTGATTTAAAAGTTAATGATGGAGTTGTTCCCAAGGTAGTAGATAGTGATAATAGTGTGGTGGGTAGTAATATTAATGGTAACTCTAATGGTTATGAAAATGTTGACTTGTATGGACAGAACAATAGTGGTACTTATACAGATGATAACTATTATGGTGATGCCACAGGGGGTATCAAAAATATCTATTTTGATGTTGACCAATATATTATTACCCCTGATAAACTTCCAACTATTATCAATAATGCTAGAATATTAAGTAGTGCAGTTAAATCAGGTTCGAGAGTAAAAATAGAGGGTCATTGTGATGCAACAGGAACAGATGAGTATAATTATGCTTTAGGGCTACGAAGAGCTAAATCAGCCAAAGAGGCTTTGGTAGATCGTGGTATTAACTCATCTAGTATTACTATGATTAGTATGGGTGAGAGTTCTCCTGCTTGTACTACAGACTATTCAAGTGCATGTTATGCTAAAAATAGACGCGTTGAGTTTAAAGTCATTAATTAGATAGTGGATAGAATATGAAAAAAAAAGTTTTAATAGGGTGTATATGTTTATCCTCACTAATTTATGCAAATGAACCATCAGTATATGGAGCAGGTAATATAGATAGTGCAAACCCTTATGGATTAAGCAAAACAGAACAGAGTGTTTTGGATAATAGAAGAACTATCCAAAACCTAAAAAATAGAGTAACAGAACAGCAAAATCGTATAGATGGTTTGATAACAATAATTGATGGTTTAAACAAAAAAGTTTTAGCTCTAAAAGAGGAGACTCGTGCAAATGCTACTAAAGTAAGAGAAAATAGTGAGAATAATAAAACCTATTCACTACTACTTGAGTTAGGAAATATGGTTGACCAGATAAATAATAACTATGTAACAAGGGAAGATTTAAAGGAAGCATTGGCAGGAAGTAGAACAGTTCAAAGAGATACTGTTTCCTCTCCAAAACAGGGTAACTCTGCCGACATCTCTACTACCTATAGACGAGGTGTTCAACTATTTGGTCAAAAAAGTTATAATGCATCCAAAGAGAAATTTGAAGAGGCACTTTCTCAAAATTATAAACTAGCATCATCTAATTACTATTTAGGTGAGATAGCTTATTATACAAAAAATTATCCCCAAGCAATTAGATATTATAAAAAGAGTGCATCTCTATATAATAGTGCTAGTTATATGCCAATACTGTATCTGCATACTGCTATAGCTTTAGCAAGAGATGGGCAAAAAGAACAAGCTAGAAACTTTTTTCAATTTGTTGTTGATAGTTATCCTAATACAAAAGCGGCTAATATAGCCAAAAAAAATCTCTAGTAAGTATTAATAAAGTTTGATTTGATATTATGTTGAAAATTTTAAACAATAGGAGCTTATATGGCAATTACTAATAAAGATTGTGTTGTAGGTATTGAATACGAAGTAAAAGAAGCAGGAACAACACAAGTTGTTGATAGTAATAAAGGTGGACAACCACTAGAGTTTATTATGGGTATTGGTCAAATTATTCCAGGTCTTGAAAAAGGTCTAGTTGGTATGAATGAGGGTGATAGTGGAGATATTATGGTTTCTGCATCTGAAGCTTATGGTGATTATAACAGTGAAGCAATTCAAACTCTACCAATTGAACAGTTTGAAGGTGTTGAACTAAAAGAGGGATTAACTCTATATGGTCAAGGTGAGCAAGGTCAAACAGTCCAAGTAACAGTAAAATCATTTAATGACAAAGATGTTGTAGTTGATTTCAATCATCCATTAGCTGGAAAAGATTTAATGTTCTCTGTTGCTGTACTAACTGCTAGAGAAGCAACATCAGATGAAATATCATCAGGTCAAGTTGGTGGTGGTGCTGATAGTGGACACTGTGGAAGTGGTTCTTGTGGTTGTCACTAAGTAGTATATTCGTGGGTTTTTAGCCCACGCGAAATAGAACCTATTTTTTTATCTCTTTATGTACTACAGTAGTTAGTCCTAGTAACTTCCATCCTTGAAATCCACTTCTATAATAATGCATTTTCT
>JANTFF010000174.1 GCA_024763575.1 Sulfurovum sp. | reverse complement strand
TTTTTAGAATATTATAATTAATATATTCTGTCAATCTAATCATAGCCTCTTTATGATTTTGCAAAAAGTCTCTATGAGCATTTTAGTTACAATAGTTAATAAACTTTTCAATTGTCTCAACCCAAAAACCCCAAAACCAAAAATAGTAAAATCTCAACTCCTTCTAGTGTAGCCCCCAATACATCACCATTGATAAACCCAAGTCTTTTACCCAAATATATAGCAATCCCTAAAGCAAAAGCAAAACCAAATACCATAAGTATTATAAAAAATGGAGTTAATATACTACCAATTAGAAGTGATAATATAAATGTTCCAATAAGATATTGCCAACCTAGAGACTCTTTGAGTTGTGTAACAAATGATGATTTGAAATCCAAACTATCTATAAGTACCACTAATGATAATCTGCTAATAATCAAAACTGATATAAACTCCAAATATAGATGATGATTGAGTAGATAGAGAATACCTGATATTTTCATCAAACTATACCCCATGGCATATAACACTCCCATAGCTCCTACTGTTGACTCTTTGATAATCTTGTAGGCATCTTTACCACACCTTTTGGCATATATTGCATCAGCTACATCTATAATCGCTTCTGTATGTATAAATCCATATAACATCATATAGACTATAGCCGATATAATAGAACCATACCAACCCAAATGGGATAAGAATATAGCAAGTGTAACTGTAATAGCACCTAATATTAATCCCACAAAAGGCAAAAAGAAAAGCATAACACCTAATACTTTTGGAGTTGATAGATTATCACTAGATTTGAAACTTATAGGAATAGCTGAAAAATAGGACAAAGAGAATTTTATACCTAGATAAAACTCTCGCATAGAGCCTCCCTTAGTCTATCTATAGCCAAATCATCTTTTATCGCAATACGGACAAAACTACTATCCAAAAAATCAAAATTGGAACAGTCTCTTATCATTATTTTATATGGTATAAGTTTTTGTTGAAACTTTTGTGCATCTATATCTTTTAGTCTAACTAGAACGAAGTTTGCAAATGATGGATAGACTTTTTCTATATATCTGCTTTTTTCTAAAAGCTCTATAACTCTATCTCTATTTTTGTTATTTATAACTGTTGAGTGTTGATTAAACTGCTTATCTCTTAGAGATGATTGTATATATGCACTATCAAATTGGGAAATCTTCCATAGAGGTTCTCTTTTTTGTATGTTTTTTATATTTTGACTATTTGAGATAATAGCTCCAACTCTAATACCAGCAGAAGAGTAAAATTTGGTCATTGATTTTATAATATATAATTTGTTATAACCATTGATATAATTTGTAGCTGATTCAAAAGGTGTAAAATCCAAAAATGACTCATCTATTAATATAGTTGCATTTTTGTCTATCCATTTTTTTAGCAGAGGATAGAGATTATAAAACTCTCCATCAGGAGTAGATGGATTTACAAAAACTACTAGTGAGTTCTCTTTTATCTCATGATATATATCTGTAAATCTATTAATATAGTTAATTTTATACCCATGTAAAATAGCAGATTTTTTATACTCTAAATATAGAGGTGCATATAGTGAACACTCTTTTAAATCTAGTTGTCCAAAAAGTGAATATATAGCAGTTGATGCTCCATTAAATAGCTCTAATTGATTTGTTTTTATTTTATAGTTTTTAGCAATACTCTCTTTTAGTGTATCATAATTGGGGTAGGCTGAAATATCTAAACTATTGAAATCTATATCTATTTGGGGTTTGACAAAATTTATATTTGATGATAGGTCTATAACCTCATCTACTCTACAACCAATATTTTTGGCAAACTCTTTTATATTGCCACCATGTTTAAAACTCATAAATATTCCAACCTTCTCAAAAGTTCATCTCCATTACGATTAAATATATATCGAGTTGTAGCATAATAGAGCAAAGCATATTTGATATATTTTTTAAATAATTTATAATCTATATCAGTTTGATATGATTGTAAAAGTATATCTACTTTTGACTTATTTAATATATCTTTGTCAAAACACCAACCTATAGCCACTACAGCCAAATCAAAATAGAAATCTCCATAACAAGCATCACTAAAATCAAATACCCCACTTAGTTTATGGTTTTGAAATTTACAATTGTCCATAAATAGGTCTCCGTGTATTACTCCATTGTGGTTTAGTTTTAGTGATATATCTTCAAAATATTTTAGTAAAGTTTCATTATTTGTTAAATCTATAAGAGTTTTTAATCTATCTCTATCAAACAGTTTTTCATTTTCTAGTTTGATATTTTGGCTTTGATTATGAAACTTTTTTAGAAACTTACCTATCTGTTCTATATATTTATCTATTGGATTAGATATTATCTCTCCTTGAATTTGAGTATATATCACTATCTCATGACCATCTATCTGAAATCTATCTACCACTTTAGGTGTAGGTAAATCTATAAGAGTATTAAGTAGTTTTATCTCACTCTCTATAGTAATTAATGGAGTATCTAACTCAAAAAGTTTTAATACATATTGGTCATCTAATAGATATACGGTTGCCATAACTCCATTAGTAGTTGGAATAAGTTTATATTGTTGATATTTAATTGGTAGTTGTGATGAGGTTATCTTGGTTTTTATACCCATATAGCAATACCCAAAACCAAAATAATAAATATATCCAATCTCCATTGTAGTGATAGAGCTTTGGAAATATCCTCTTTTTTTATCTCAACTCTACCATCTCCAAACCAAGCCTTTTTTTTGAGTTTTCCAAAATAAATAGTATCTCCACCAAGTCTAATACCCAAAGCTAAAGCCATGGCAGATATAGAAAGTCCTGCATTTGGACTATCATGCTTTTTACCATATTTATAAAACTCTATTAGAGCTTTTTTACTACCCATCAAAATAGCAATCAAAACAGCAGTAATCCTAGCAGGTATATAGTTTACTATATCATCTAATTTAGCAGAGACTTTACCAAACTTCTCATATTTATCATTTCTATATCCAACCATTGAGTCTAATGTATTTATAGCTTTGTAGATAAAAGCACCATCTATCCCAAATAAGATTAGATAAAAGAGAGGAGCTATCACTCCATCACTTAGATTTTCAGCATAAGTCTCTATAGAAGCTTTATTTATATCTGATGGACTTAGATATTTGGTATCTCTACTCACTAG
>JANTFF010000173.1 GCA_024763575.1 Sulfurovum sp. | reverse complement strand
CCATGGGATAGTATATCTGATTATTTAGAAGATGAAGTTGTTAAAATGATGGCTTAAATTTTAACTTAGTGTGGGTTTTATAGCCCATACTATAAAAAAAGTGTACCACCCTTTTGTACACCATCAATCAAAAAACTTCTAATATCATCAAGTCCAAATCCAGTAGCCAAAAACATTTTTTTATCTCTTTTTAGTAAAAAGTGAGCTGATTTAAGCTTAGTGACAATTCCACCTGTAGCAAACTCACTATTTGGTGTAACATCTGCACACATATCCTCATCTTTTATATCTGTTACAATTTGTAAAGCTTTAGCATCACTATACTCTCGTGGATTTTTATCATAATAGGCATCTATATCTGATAATATTACCAAAAGGTCTGCACTGAAATTATATGTAACATAGGCTGATAGTTGGTCATTATCTCCAAAAACTAGCTCCTCTGTGGCTATTACATCATTTTCATTTATAATTGGAACAACTCCTCTACTCAATAGTCCATCTATAGCTATTTGTGCTAAATGAGTCCTTTTTTTGGAGTCTAAATCGGCAGAACTTAATAAAATTTGAGAACATATTATATTATATTTAGCAAATTTTTCTTGATACATTTTTAGTAACAGTGGTTGACCAATTGAGGCTAATATCTGTTTGTTACCTATATCTTTTCTATCCAATGGCAAAACAGTATAACCAGCTGAAACTGCACCAGAGCTTACCAAAATAACCTCTGTACCTCTTTTCATGACTTCTGAAATAAGCTCAACTAAATCTAGCATTCTATCTTTGGCAACTGCCCCATCTTCTGTCAAAACATGAGAACCTACTTTTATAACAATACGATTAAATCTCATTATCTACCTTTTTCCTCTTGCTCTTGCACAGATTTTACAAAACCTTTGAGTGTATAACGCAAAGATTGGGTATTTAGATGGGAAACTGATGATATTGGTAAAACAAATAGAGGCTCATTTTGGGGTAAATCTACTCCAAAATCTTGCTCAAAACCATAAGAGATATAATCCATATTAGCTTTATATTTTTTGAGTGTTTTATTACTATTTAATCCTATATCAGATAAAAACTGCTCTATCAACTCGTTAGCCTCTTCCATACTTAAAGTGTCACATTTTGTAATAGCTACACCAAATCTTCTAGTTGCTAACTGGGCTGAATATCGTTGTAACTCAACTAAAAGTGTTTCATACTGATACTTCATCTCTCTATAGTTTGCAATATCAACTAAAATTAGAAGTGTTTTGGTTCTCTCGATATGTTTTAGAAACTCCAATCCCAACCCTCTACCATCACTTGCACCTTCAATAATACCTGGAATATCTGCCATCATAAATGAGTCATACTCACCAACATTGACTACACCTAAATTTGGAGTTAGAGTTGTAAACTCATAACTAGCTACTTTTGGCTTGGCATTTGATATAGTAGAGATTAGAGTTGATTTTCCTACACTAGGATATCCCACTAAACCAACATCAGCTATAAGTTTCATCTCTAATCTAATCTCTTTGGTAATACCTGGAAGTCCAGGTTGAGCGTAAGTTGGTCTTTGATTGGTTGAACTTTTAAAATGCATATTACCAAGTCCACCTTTTCCACCCTCTAAAAAGAGAACATTTTCACCCTCTTGAACTAAATCAAAAAGTACTTCATTAGTCTCTACATCAATAATTTGTGTACCAGGAGGAACAATTATCTCTACACTTTTACCTTTTCTACCATATTTTTTTCTTCCCTCCCCTGGGCGACCATTTTCAGCTTTGATATGATTTCTACCTCTCAAAGCTGATAGGGTATCTGTATTATTATCTACTGTGAAATAAACATTTCCACCTTTTCCACCATCTCCACCATCAGGCCCACCTTTGATAACAAATTTCTCTGTCCAAAATGAGACACACCCTGCCCCACCTTTTCCTGAACTAACCATCAAATCTACACTATCTACAAACATTCATTTCCTTTAATTATAAGCACTACTATATATAATATTATTCTATATAGAACTAATTATTGTAAAATATTTTGAAATTATATCTAAAAAGATAAAAAGGGAGGTAGGGATAACCTTTGTGGTTACCCTATAAATTATGCAGGGATTACAGAAACTCTTTTTTTGCTTCTACTTACATTGTCAAATTTAACAACACCTTCAATTTTAGCAAAGATAGTATGGTCTTTACCCATTCCTACACCTGTTCCTGCGTGAACTTTTGTACCTCTTTGTCTAATAATAATATTACCAGGGATTACTGCTTCCCCACCATATTTTTTTACACCTAATCTTCGTCCAGCCGAATCACGGTTATTTTGAGTTGACCCTTGACCTTTTTTGTGTGCCATATATTATCTCCTTACGCTATACTTGTAATTCTAACTCTAGTAAAGTCTCTTCTGAAACCTCTTTTTAGTTTAGAATCTTTTCTTCTTCTTTTTTTATAGATGATAACTTTTTTGTCTCTACCTTCATTTATCACCTCACCTTTAACTACAGCACCCTCTACAAAAGGAGTTCCTACAGTTAATTCACCATTATCCAAAGCTAAAACCTCTTTGAACTCTACAGCTGTTTTTGGTTCTAAACTCATTTTGTCAAAACAGATTATATCACCCTCTTGAACTTTGAATTGTTGACCACTTGCTTTAATGATTGCGTACATTGCAAACCCTTCAATAATTATTATTAGACCAATAGAACATTGGTATCTTTAAAAAGTTTGAGATTATACCCAAAAGAGTTTTAATTTTGTTTTAAAGGGGTTCAAAAAGTAGATTTGTATAGAAGTTATTGACTAATAGTAGTCAATAACTTTTGTATGCAGAGTATAGAGATATTAAAACACCTAATGGTAAAGAGAATATAAACAACTCTCCAAATTTAGAAAAATCAGTAATCAGAAAATATGGCCATCCAATTTCTACAAAACTATAAGTAGGATTACCTACAACACCTGAAGCTTCACTAATTATAGTTAGAAGAAGAACTGAAAAATACAATACAGATAGAAATGTAAAAAGAGATATAACTACTTTTTTAATTTTATTATCATTATCTTCCTCTTCTGCTATAGGTCTTTGCTGTTGATAGTTTTGAACTACTAGTGACCTTTGAGAGATATTCTTGTCTCTATGGATAGACTCTTTTCTCTCTTTATATGATATATT
>JANTFF010000172.1 GCA_024763575.1 Sulfurovum sp. | reverse complement strand
TATAAAATAGACCCACTTTTACCAAATACAGATTACAAAATAGAAAATCTCTCTATAATAGAGGAGCAGATAGAGCAGGTAAGAGATGAGTTATATAATTTAGTGATTGAATCAGGTGCATCTAAAACAGCTATAAAAAACTTTGAACCCATAGAGGTAAAAAAGCTATTTAAAAAGAGTGTATTTGAGAAATCATCACTATTAGAACATCGTAACTATAAAAAATATGTACTAAAAAATCCACAAATAGATGAACTTTTTTTATTACTAAAAAAACTACTAAAAGAGTGGTCAAAAGCCAAAGAGCAGATAGTACTACATAACCTATTTAAACTATTTGATTATTACAAAAATGCAAATATTGGAACAGCTAAACAGTTAGGAGTATTGAGTTTTGATGATTTGAGTTATTTTACATATAGACTGTTGCATGAGAGTGTTAGTAAAGAGTTTTTGTATTTCAAAATAGATAGTAGGTTTCATCATATACTTTTAGATGAGTTTCAAGACACATCAACTCTACAGTTTTTACTACTTAAACCATTAATAGATGAGATATTTTCAGGTTCGCAAGAGTTTAGAAGCTTTTTTTATGTGGGTGATACCAAACAGTCTCTATATCGTTTTAGAGGTGGTGTAGAAGAGCTTTTTGAAAGTGTAGCCAACCATTATGGCATAGAGATAGCCCAAATGGATACAAACTATCGTAGTAGTCAAAGTATAGTAGAGCAGGTTAATAGATGGTTTGAACCTACTATGCAAGGTTATTTAGCTCAAAAGCCACATACTAGAGCAAGTATAGGTTATGTAGAGGTTATAGAGTCTGATGAATTAATTGATAGTGTAATAGACAAAATAGAGTGGATGTTATCACAAGGTGTTAATCTCTCCAATATTGCTATCTTGGTATCAACTAATAAAGATGGAGCAAATATCCAAGAGAGATGTTATGAAAAAGGGATACATACTAGACTCAAAACCTCTAGTTCTTTGAAATATATTCCTAAAGTGGCTTCTATTGTTGTAATGATAGAGTATCTTTTAAATGGTATAAACTTAGATGCTAAAGCTATGCTTCAATATATAGATAAATCAATAGAAGATATAGATATTAGTTGGTTTAATCCTTTTATGGAGCCTATGGATGTTGTGCATAGATTAATAGTTGAGTTTGGATATTTTGAAAATGATTTAAATCTGCTTAAACTTTTGGAGTTTGCTGCAGATTTTTCGACTCTTCCCGATTTTATAGAGGAGTTTGCACTATCTAGTATTGAAGTAGCAAGTAACTCCAAAGAGGGAGCTATGATTATGACTATTCATGGTTCAAAAGGGTTGGAGTTTGAAAGAGTAATAGTCGTTGATAGACTAAAAGGCAATGCACCTGACCGTTCGGCTCTGCTTTATGAGTATGATGAGTCACTATATATACAAAATATATATTATAAAATGGGAGGTAGAGAAAATTTTGATGAACATTATCAATCTGTACTATCTAATCAAAAAGAGTTATCCTCAAAAGATAAAATGAACCTATTATATGTAGCTCTTACTCGTGGGGTAGAGAGTATGATAGTTATTCGCAAACCAAAAGCCTCTATATTTGATGATATTGGTATGAGACCTATAACTATAGGTCAATTTGATACTAAATTTATTGAGAAACCAATAGAAGAGACTCCAAAATCAAAAATAGTTATAACTCATTATGGTATCCAAGAGATAGAGAGTGAAGAAGAGGAGGAAGAGAAAGATTATGATGCCTTGCTATTTGGTACAGCTATGCACTATACGCTAGAGATGATGTCATCTTTCTCTATTATAGATTTAGCTCAAGCATTAGTGGCTACCAAGAACCGTTATGGTTTAGAGTTAAGTGATAAACAGTTTATAGATATAAAAAAGAGAATACTAGAACTTGTATCTAATGAGAAATTCAAAAAATTACTAGATGGTGCGACTATTACAAAAGAGCAGTCAATTAGTTTTAATGATGAGGTAAAACAGATAGATTTGTTATTAAATTATGATAATTATAATATGGTACTAGATTATAAAAGTTCTAAAAAATATAGCTTTAAACATATTTCACAAGTTAGGTATTATAAAAAGATAATTGGTGAGATTACGAATAAATATACTCGTGGTATGATAGTTTATCTACTCGAAGATGGGGTTGATATGGTAGAGATATAGAAAAAATTTTAAAAAAAACAGTTTAAACTTAAATTTACCTTAATTTAAAATTAATTTAAGAATATTACTGTACAATCCCATTCACAAAAGCCAATTGGCTTATTTTATTCCAAGGACATAACATGAAATTGACATCTGTCATGAAGCCTCATGAAGTACAAAGAGATTGGATTCTCATTGATGCTGAAGGTCAAACTTTTGGTCGTATATTGACTCAAGTTGCAACATACCTAAGAGGTAAACATAAACCATCATTTACTCCAAATGTTGACTGTGGTGATTATGTAGTAATTATCAACGCTGAAAAAGCTAAATTTACAGGAACTAAATTAAATACAAAAGAGTATTTCACACATTCAGGTTATTTTGGTTCTACAAAAAGTAAAAAACTTGATGATATGCTAGAAAACAATACAGAAAAGCTTTATAGATTATCTGTAAGAGGTATGCTTCCAAAAACTACTTTGGGTAAAGCAATGCTTAAAAAACTAAAAGTATATGTTGGTTCTGAACATCCACATACTGCACAAATTAACAAAGGAGCATAAGAATGGCAAAAACTATCTATGCAACAGGAAAAAGAAAAGCAGCCATAGCAAAAGTATGGCTAACACCAGGTAATGGTACAATGAGTATCAATGGTAAAACACTAGATGAGTGGTTAGGTGGACATGAGACACTTAAAATGAAAGTTAGACTTCCATTAGAAGCTACAAAACAACTAGAGTCAGTAAATATCAAAGCTGTTACACTAGGTGGTGGATATTCAGCTCAAGCAGATGCTGTTAAACATGGTATTACTAAAGTATTAGTTCAATATGAAGAGGGATTTAGAAGTATTTTAAAACCTATGGGACTTTTGACTCGTGATTCAAGAGTAGTTGAAAGAAAGAAACCAGGAAAGAAAAAAGCAAGAAGAAGTCCACAGTTCTCAAAAAGATAATGGATATATTTTACAAGAGATTTTATCTCTTGTAAATCTCTATATAATGAAAAAATTCC
>JANTFF010000171.1 GCA_024763575.1 Sulfurovum sp. | reverse complement strand
CACACTTCTCTTCACATTGGCAAAAAGTAACAGATGCAAGTAAACTTATTGATAGATTAGATATTGAATTTAGAAGTATAGGCTATCTACCTCATGTGGTAATTACTGGTGGAGAGCCTCTTTTATATCATAGTGACAAGGTATTCTATAGTGTCATAAAATGGTTGGTAGAGCGAGGGGTTCAGATAACTTTTGAGACCAATGGAACTATAGAGATTAATTTTAATAAATATCCTGCTTATAAACAAACTATATTTGCACTATCTATTAAACTTAGTAATTCAGGGGAACCGTTTGAAAAACGGATAAATTTTAAAGCTATTGATGCTATTGTCAAAAATTCAAAAGACAACTTTTTCAAGTTTACTATTACCAAACAACTAATAGATACAACAGCGCTTGAAGAGATAGCAATTGTAACACAAAATTATAAAAATCCAAATATATACTGTATGCCAGTAGGAGAGAGTAGAGCTACGATTTGGCATAATGATAGAGCCGTTTTTGAATTTTGTATGTTATATGGGTTTTATTATAGTGATAGATTACATATTCGTATTTTTGATACTACACAAGGAGTTTAAGTTTTTATGATACAATAGTGTTAAAAAAAAGGTAAAAGTTATGTTTTGGAAAACAGTTGTTTTTAGTTTAATTATAGGCTCACTCTCTTTGTTATATTCTATGGAAGATTTTAACACTACACAGGATACAAATAGTTCAGACAGTTCAAACAAAATCACTTTTTTATATATAGATAGTGACACTTGTGAGTTTTGTCGAAGACTAGATGAGATGTTAAATGCACCAAAACCTGCTGAACTTTTAGAAAAATATTTTATAGTCAGGCGAGAGTTACTAAATGAAGATTTAGAGTTACCTGATGGATTACCGTTACCGTATGGAACACCTACCGTTTATTTTTTAGATAATAAAGAACAAGCCATTATGGAACCAATGCGTGGAGAGAAAACAGAAGAAGAGTTATTATATTTTCTAAATGAAGCTATTCGAGAAAATCAAAAAACTATTTCTAAAAAAGAGGAAAAATCTAAAACTATATGGCAAAAACTCTTTAATAAGTAATTTTTATTTAAGCTTGTGTCTATATAATCAATCAAAAAAGGTTATATAATGGATAAAGAGGCATTAAAAGCCCAAGCACTTGAATTATTTAATAGTAAATCTTATGAAAAAGCTTTGAGATTATATCTCTATTTGGCAAATCGAGGAGATCTGACATCTCTAGCAACGGTTGGGTATTTTTATCATAATGGTTTAGGTGTAGCACAAGATTATAGTAAAGCAATAGAGTATTATGAAAAAGCCTCCAATGGGGGAGAATACTCATCATCTTTTAATTTAGGACTAATGTATCTACGAGGTTTAGGTGTAGAAAAAGATAGTGTAAAAGCTCATAAATATTATCTCAAATCAGCTATAAAAGGTATGCCACAAGCTCAATTTGATGTGGCATTAATGTTTGAAAATGGTGAGGGGTGTACCCAAAACTATTCAGAAGCAGCCTTTTGGTATGAGGAAGCAGCCAAGAGAGGTAATGTAGAAGCATTTAATAATCTAGGGGTTTTATATAAAGAGGGTTTAGGTGTAGAACAAGATTATAAAAAGGCATATATCCTATTTAAACAAGCAGCTATGAAAAACTCCCCACAAGCACAATTTAATCTAGGTGCAATGTATGACCAAGGATTAGGATGTGAAACTAATCAAGAAAAAGCACTAGAGTGGTGTCGCAAAGCCTCTTTTAATGGACATCAAAAAGCCAAAGATATTATGCATAGAATGCAACAAGATGGACAGATAGTCTTTTAGGATTTGGAGATGATAATTAGAAAACTATTCAAATTTGAAAATGCTCATATCGTACGAGACTGTAGTACTCTAAGGTGTAGTAAAAATATTCATGGACACTCATATAAAGTAGAAGTGTTGTTGGAGTCAAACTATCTTGATAATGGTCAAATGGTATATGATTTTGGATTAACTAAACTGTATATCAAAGAGCTAATAGATAGTTTTGACCATGCTATTACGCTATGGAGTGGTGATAATAGAGAGTATCTAAAAGATATGAAAAAACACTCATCAAGATGGATAGAACTACCTGTTAGTCCTTCAGCTGAACAGTTTAGTAGGGTTATCTTCTTATTAGTGGAACGAGTATTATCTTGTACAGGAATGGTGAATGGTGAGAGAGATGTTAGATTACATAGTATTATAGTTCATGAGACAGAAACAGGATATGCACAAGGATTTAGAGATGATGCATATAGCTCTTTGATGGGTAAAATAGATTTAAATGATATTATATTCTCTAAGCAAATTCAAAATGAGTGGAGTGATAATAAACTTTGGACTAAATTATTAACCCAAACAGAGATAATTAATCCTCAAAAAGTATAAAAAATTATTATAATCAATCTTTATGAGAATTATTGTATAATCACACATAAATTTATTAAAGGAAAAATATGAAAAAATTAACAGTACTATCTGTAGTAGCAGCATCTTTATTACTTATTGGATGTGGTCAAGAAAAAGCAGAGCAGACAAAAACAGAAGTAGCAACTCCTGCAAAAACTGAAACTGTAGCAGAGAAAGCAACAAAAGCTGTGGAAGCAACAAAAGAGGCAGCAACTGCAGCTATTGAAAAGACAACTCAAGTAGCAAAAGATGCAAAAGAGTCTGTAGCCCAAACAGCAACAAAAGCTGTAGAAGCGACAAAAGAGGCAGCAACTGTAGCTGTAGAAAAAACAGCTCAAGTAGCAAAAGATATAAAAGAGGCAGTTGCTCCAAAAGCAGAAGAGGCAGTTGCTCCAAAAGCATTTGCTAAATGTGCAGGTTGTCATGGTAAAGATGGTAAAATGAAAGCTCTTGGTAAATCAGAAATTATTGCTGGTCAATCCAAAGCAGATTTAGTTAAAAAAATTGGTGAATATAAAGCAGGAACGAGAAATGCTGTTGGTATGGGTGCATTAATGAAAGGTCAAGTATCAGCACTTAGTGATGCAGATATTGATGCAATCGCTACTTATGTATCTGGGCTTAAATAATTTTATAAAAGTTTATATTTTATTGTAGAGTGGGTTAGAAAACCCACTATTTTTAATGAGAATAATACACATAACTCTTGATTTAATACGCCACATTCGTAAAAATGAGGTCATGTATAAGGCTCAAGCTGTTACC
>JANTFF010000170.1 GCA_024763575.1 Sulfurovum sp. | reverse complement strand
TGGATTATCTACCAAATTATCTATCTCTACATCAAGATTATATCCCTTAATTTTACCATCAATAACCTCTACAAATCCAACCAATCCTCGAACTTTTGACCGTTCATCTAATTCATCACAGTATTCTACTGCTTGTGCTTGAAATTCAGGTTCTATCATCATTCTAGTTACTTTTGAATTAGCTAGATTTTTCATAGTAAAATCAAAATGTTCATCTTTGATATTTAATGCAATTGCTGTTGCATTTAATCCACTAAGTTTTAGTATTTTATTGAAATATCGTCTTCTATTACCTGTTTGTGCATTATATCCTATAATTGTACAAAGTTCTGTATCAGGTTTAATCTCTTCTGGTTTCATTACTACCCCTTTATTCTTGATTTCTCATCTTTTTAGCATTTTGATGTAACTCCATTGCCTCTTCTTCTTCTACTCTACATCTTGGACACTCTACAGCTCCACCTGTATAGGTAAAGTAGTTTCCACACTCATTACACCGTTTAATATTAAATTTTGCTAACTTTCTTTGGGTTGGTTCAAAAAACTCTTTTATCTCAAAACCTCTCTGTAATTGAATAGAGTTTGGTTCACATACATCATGACATAGATGACATTTGACACACATTAGAGCATCAAAATTTATAACCGAAAACTTATTATCACTACTCAATGCTCCTGTAGGACAGATACGGTAACAGATTTGACAGTTAGTACAACTCTCATCTATAAATTTTTGAGAAGTGAAGCTAATATCTTCTTCTGCCAAAACATCATAATGTGTAGGTTTTGGTTGTCGTTTTAGAATAGAAAATAGTAGTTTTCTTTTATCAGGAATTCTTTTTTCTTTAATACCTGCAATAGCTATACTATCTATACCAAACTCTTTAAGTTCATCTGCTACTACTGCTTCATCAAAAGCTTTTTTGCTCTTTATAGCCCCTTTGAGTGATAGAAATGAACGCCTATTGGGTGTAGTGGTCTCTTCTATTTTATCCTCTTTGGCTTCTAGTGATTTAATCTCTATCTGCTTATCTGATATACTAGATAGTATAAAGTTAGCCTCTTCTATATTAGCTAGTAGTTGATTTTGTAATTTATCACTATCTCCACCACAATTACATTTAAAAGCATCAATAATTATAGGTTTATCATTAGCTAATGCCAAAGATATAAGATGTTCTACACTTAGAGTAGATAGGCATGAGTACAAATCTTTTTGACATACTAGTTCATTGTTATCTTCTTCCAAAAATTTAAAGAAAAACTCAATAGCAGAAAATCCTGATAGAGAAAATGATTCTGTAGGACATACACCAACACAACCACCACAATTTATACAATCAGCTGGAGTAAATGCAGGAATATTATTATCAGCAATTACAATAGTATCAACTGGACAAATATCAACACATTTAGTACACTCTGAAAACTTACTAGTAGCTCTAACACAAGAGGTAACATCAAACTCTAAATGCATCTACTCTAACTCTTCTAACTTTTCGTTAATATACTCAAAATCGTTTAACATAAACTCTAAAGCCAAATCTGCACCATCATGATATAGTGGGGTTCTTGACTCTTTTTTCATATTGATTAGAAACATTGGTGACCAGTTGAGTAAGTGGTCTTGCATAAACCCTTTTTGAACTTGCAAAATCTCTTTAACTCCATCTAAATCGTTTGCATCATAAGCTTTTCTAAGAGCAATACATAGCATATACATAAACTCTAGCTCTACACCAATATGGTCAGGGCTTACTACTCTAGCTTTTTCTAGTTCTACTCTAAAATCAAAACTATTATATAGTGATAGTACAGGATTATCTCCACCACTCTCTATCATCTGGTCATCTCTAGTATAAAAACTCTCATAAGGTACAAGATGAAGTAAAAATAGATTAGCATAATCAACATCTAAGTATCTCTCTTTTAGAATTGCATTACTAAACTCTTTTCGTTTACCCCAATCTTTGTAGTTTGGGAAAAGTTCTAATATATCTTTGTTAGATTCTAAAAACTCCAAAAACTCTTTGTCAACTTCGATAATCATTACTCTGGAGATGAGTGAGTATAGTGTTATACGATTTTCTATCTCTTCTTTTGTTATATTCATAATTCACCTTTTTAAAAAATATATTCTACTACATTCACTTTAAATATAAGATATAAAAATTTTAAACAATAAGTTTTTGTATATTTTGTTTCAATTATGAACTACTCTTTTTTACCTATCATCATAATTCCAAAGGATACTATAGTTCCCATTATCATCTGAATAGAGAAATCTACTTTGATAGGAAATATATATGGTTGAAATATTAAAACTGTCATAAATCCACCAATCAAAGCCCAAATAACAGTAGTCTCATTTCCTCTATTTGTAAATATCCCTGCCCCATATACACCCAATAAAGAAGCATAAGCAAATGCCATTACTCCTAGAGCAAAATTGAGTAGTGGTAACTGTGTATATTGTTGCCAATAGTAGCTAATCATTGCCATAGCACATAATAAAATAGCAAAAATAATAACCATTAAACGACTAGCTTTTAAAAAGTGGGCTTCATCTCTATTTGGATTAGCTAACCATGGTCTATATATATCTTCTACAGCAACTGATGCCATGGCTGATAGTACAGAGTTTGTTGATGATAGGGCTGCTGCTATTGCTCCAACAGTTACCAAACCTCTAAGACCTTCTGGCATCTCGTTTAAGATATAAAACATAAAAATAGTAATACTATTTCCATCAAAGTTTTGGTCTATACAAGCATCTTTAATACCTGATAATTCAGGATGATTATAAAATATATATAATAATAACCCTATAAATAAAAATAGTATCGCTACAGGTATAGTAAATATAATAGAGTATATAAGAGATTTTTCACCCTCTTTTTTATTCTTACAAGTAAGTACTCTTTGAGTCATATCTTGGTCTAATCCATAAGCTGCGATATTAAGTAGAAACCAACCTGTTAGTAGCGTCCATATTGTAAATCCACCTGAAAATGAAAAATCTATTAGTTTTAACTTGTGTTCATTTTCTAATGAAGTAACTATAGTTGAAAAATCTGTATTGAGACTATAGTATAGATAGATAAGAACTGCTAAACCTGCACCTATATATGTAATAGCCTGAATAACATCAGAAAATATAACCGATTTAACCCCACCAAAATAGGTATAACCCAAAGCTCCAATCATCAAAATAG
>JANTFF010000169.1 GCA_024763575.1 Sulfurovum sp. | reverse complement strand
GGAGAGGGGTCATTAAGTAGAGAAGCAGAGCTATTTATCCTAAACCAAGCAGCTAGAGATTTTGCTTATGATTTGGATTTAGATAAAGTATTTATCAAAGATGATGGTACAGGAGAGGGATATGCTATAGAGGCAGGTAAAAAAATAGGCAAAAAAAACATGGTGATTATAGAGAGTTCTAAACAAGGAAATAGTTTTATACTAGAGCATGATATAAATAGAAATATCAAAGTTAGAGTAGGACAACATCAAAAAGAGCATCCATCACAGAGTGTGGATATCTATTTTAGGAAACGATTTAAGTAATTAAATTTTCATAATACCTTTAAATACAATAAAATATTTATTGTGATACAATCTTGTAAAATATAACTTTTAGGAGATTTTTAATGAAACGATTAACTTTGCTTTTAGCCTTTTTATTACTTTTTAGTAATTTTTTATTTGCCTTATCTGATAAAGAGTTGGCAACCTCTATTAACCTAGCAGGTAAACAGAGAATGTTAGTTCAAAAGATAACTAAAGAGGCATTGTTAATTCATGCTAATTTAGATAAAAAAGATAACTTAAATAATCTAAAGCAGAGTAGTCAAATAGTTGACCAAACGCTTAAAGGACTTATAAATGGTGATAAATCACTAAATTTAGTACCACTCAATGAAAAGGCTATCCAAAAACAACTTAAAATTGTAGATGGATTATGGCAACCTTTTTACAAAGAGATTAAATCAATATTATCAGGCAAAGCCAAAGAGAGTAGTTATGAGTTTTTGGAAAAAAACAATATGAATTTACTAAAAGAGATGAATAAAGCTGTAGGGCTATATACAGTAGGAGATAGTAGTAGTAAACTCAAACTTGCCAATGATATAAATTTAGCAGGTAAACAGAGAATGCTCACACAGCGAATGGGAAAAGATCTGTTGGCTATTAGTAATAATTTTGATAAACAAAAACATATTGGAGATTTTAAAAAAGTTAGAAAGTTGTTTACTCAAACACTTAAAGGATTATTGCATGGAGAACCAAAGCTAAATTTAGTAGGAACTAAATTGCCAAAAATTGTAAAGCAATTAAATGTAGTAGATAAATCTTGGAAAGATATTCAACCCTTATTAGATAATGCATTAAAAGGTAAAGATGAAGAGAAAGCTATTAGTGGACTAGATAATATATTAGTAGAAATGAATAAAGCTGTTACACTATATACACAATCAGTCAATAAAGAAAAACAGAGATTTCAATTAAATTCTATTGTAAATAATTTTATGAACAAAAACAAAATATTAAAAAAACTAGTTAATCTATCTGGACGACAGAGAATGTTAGTTCAAAGAATGACCAAATTATCACTTCTAATTGGCTCTAATATCAATCAAAAATCTAATACTAAAAAGCTAGTCAAATATTCAAAGCTATATGATAAAACACTCAATGCTTTTAAAAATGGAGATAAAGATTTAGGACTTGCTCCAACAAAGAACGAAGATATAAAAAAACAGATAGAGATAGTCGAAAAAGAGTGGAACCCTTTTTATAAAAATATTCAAACCGTTATTAAGGATAAAGACAAAGATAAAAAAGAACTATCTTATTTGGTAAGTAAAAATGAGTTATTATTAAAGAAATCTGATGATTTAGTAAAAGCATATGAAAAATCAAATAAATCTGAAAACTTTTTAGAAAAAGCTAGATTGCATATTGTTAATGTAGCAGGACGACAAAGAATGTTAACTCAAAAAATGACAAAAGAGAAGCTTTTGGTTGTACAAGGAAAAAAGGAGTATAGAGATAAACTCAAAGCTACTATTAAACTTTTTGATGACTCTCTAACTGCTCTTATTAATGGTGATGTAAAGAAAGATATTATCAAACCGACCAATAAACAGATAAAAGGGCAATTGACAAAAGTAGCTAATATATGGTCTAAGCTCAAACCATTATATGAAAAAGAGAAACCAACTACAAAAGAGTTGGCTATAATAATTAAACAAAATCCTATCTTATTATTTGAGATGAACAAGATGGTAAATTTATCAGAAACCCAAAGAGAATATTAAAAATCTATAGCAGGGATTTCTAAAATAATAGACTCTTCTTGGCAATGGATATTAATATAATTATCCATTGCAATACGCTTTATCTCTTTATGGTTTTGTCTGTTTTTATTATTGGCTTGAAATATAAACAAGATTATAGGATATTTTTTGCCATTGACAATAATAAGTTCACCAATTTTTATTTTGATATTAATAAGAATTTGAGTAGCAGAGTTCATATTATCAAAAATCTTACGAATTAGAAAAGAGAAGTTATTTTGATGGATATATAGTTTTGGTAAATCATAATCTGTTATCAATTCTAACTTACCACTGTAGTTCATTTTGAATAGTTCAATATTTGCTTCAAATAGTAGATTTATATCTGTTTGGCTATATCCCTCTAAGTTGACTTTGTTATTTATTTTGGGCATAGGTTTATTGTATAGATGTATAGCTATCTCATCTTCATTCTCATACAATACATTGATAGCATAAAATTCAAAATATCCAAAAGATAAATCAATTAGAGTTTTTTTATATCCAAAACTTTTAGGTGCATATGAGAGTGTCACATCAAAAAGTTTTTCACTTGCACATGACCCCATAAGCATCTCTGCACTAGAATTTAGATATACAATCTTGCCTTTGGCATTAAAAAGCACAAAAGGGTTTGCATCATACTCTATAAAAAATTTAAAATCAGTCGATACCAAGTTCATAAATCTTTTTCCTTAATGTATTTCTATTTAATCCAAGTACTGTTGATAGTTTAAGTTGTGATTTAAACTTAGCCAAACCAGCCTCAATTAGAGGTTTTTCAAATAGTGGTAGATATTCTCTATATGCGTTATTGCCATCTATACTTTTATATAGATAATCAAATAGTAAATTTTCTATATCTTTTTGGGTTAAACTCTTTAGTGTTAGTTTTTTGTATATAGAGGCTTTGAGTGATTTGATATTTTCAGATAAGTCTATATATTTAGGCTCTATCTCTATGTTATCTAATGAGAACTCTTCTTTTATACTATTACTAAAATATTCTATCAATAGTTTCACATCTTCATCTCTCTCTCGAAGTGGAGGAATATGATATATAAATGCAAATTTATTTTCAATAGCACTACTCTTTGTAATCTTATTTGCAATAGCAATAACTCGTTTATTTTCAAAGTTTAGCATCTCTGGATTTACTA
>JANTFF010000168.1 GCA_024763575.1 Sulfurovum sp. | reverse complement strand
AAAAGAGAAACTTTTGCCAATTGTTCGCAAGAAATTATCTTAATTTTGATATAATAAAAACAAAAAGATATAAATTGAAAAAAAATCAAAATTTCAGAACAAAAATAATTGGTGGTGAATACAAAGGTAAGTTTATAGAGATACCAAATATCTCAACAACTAGAAGTTCCAAAGGTATTCTAAAAGAGTCACTATTTAATACTCTACAGTTTGATATTATAGATAAAAATTTCGTAGAGGTATTTTCAGGAAGTGGCTCTATCGGACTTGAAGCATTGAGTCGTGGAGCAGGAGAGTGTTATTTTATAGAGTATAACAAGATTGCATATAAGGTTTTAGAACAAAATATCAAACAGCTTAACTCTAGTAGATGTCATTATCTCTTAGGTGATAGCTTTGAGAAGTTTGATATAGTACTAGATATGCTCAAAAGTTCTAAAGAGAAGACATACTTCTACTTTGACCCACCATTTGCTATTCGTGATGGTATGGATGATGTTTATGACAAGACAATAGCATTGATAGAAAAAATAGATAGCTCTTCGTGTGAAATGGTAATAGTTGAACATATGACCAAACTTGATATGCCAAAAGAGATTGGTGCATTAGAGCAGATTAAACGCAAAAAGTTTGGTCGTTCGACTATGACTTATTATGTACCAAAAGAGCAAAATTAATGCAAAATAGAGAACATATAGCTCTATTTATAGATAGTGATAATATATCACATAGAGCATTAGAGGGGATTATCAATGAGCTTACTAAATATGGAGTTGTCAATATTCGTCAGGCGTATGGTAATTGGACAAAAGATAATCTCAAAAATTGGGAAGAGAAGTTATTAGAGTTTGCTATCAAACCTATACAGCAGTTTGATTATAGCAAAAATAAAAATGCAACAGATATTCTAATGACAATTGATGCAATGGATATGTTGCATACTAAACAGATAGATGCTTTTGCCTTTGCTACTAGTGATAGTGATTTCACCCCAGTAGTTATGCGTGTCCAACAAGAGGGTATCAAAGTTTATGGATTTGGAGAGAAAAAAACACCCAAAGCTTTTATGGCTGCATGTTCACAGTTTATTTTTACAGAAAATATTATGGAAAATAGTACTACTCCAAATATTGATACAATAAATCAAACCAAAAAACAGTCCAAAGATTTAAAATCTGATAAATGGTTATTGAATATTCTAAAAAATGCTCAAAGTCAAACAATGGATGAGTTTGGATGGTCAAATTTGGCAGATATGGGAACTTATATTAGTAATAATAGCTCTTTTTCTCCTATTAATTATGGATATAAAAAATTAAGTGGACTTCTAAAAGCTATAGATATATTTGATATATATATGGATGAACAGAGTAAACAGATGAGTGTTCGAGACAAAAACTATAAAGCATAAATTTAAAAATTCTGTTATAATATACCTAAAACAAAAGGATGTACAGATGAAACAGCTGATATTTATCATATTTATAATCAATGTTACTTTTCTCAATGCTATGAGTAAAAAAGTAGATGCCAATATTACAGATGATTGGGAGTATAATAGTACACAAGTTATGGAAGATGGTGTATTATCATCTCCTGTTGGTGCTTCAATGGGAAGTAAGAGTATGACTATGAGTAGAGCTGTTGCACCAAAAGCTTTTAGTCCTAAACTAGGTTTATCAGTAGGTGGAGCTAAAGATACTAATAACTTTAAAGCTAATATAGATAATGGTTATCTACCCAAATTGGACTCTATCACTTATGAGGGGCAATTTTATAACCACTATTTTGATACAGGATTAGGAGGCAAAGAGTGTAAAGCACTATTTTGTCCTAGTTATTCATCAGCAAAACGATTAAATAGCTTTTCAAATGAAGAGGAGTATTTCTTGTCAGTTGGACTCAATTCTGGAATTGATGCCAAAGATTTTAAACGCAAAAAACTGAATTTAGTAGTAGTATTAGATATATCAGGTTCTATGAGTGCAAGTTTTGATAGTTATTATTATGATAAAAGTGGTAACAGAGTAGAGAATAAAGAGAAAACAGAGAAAAAGAAGATGACTATAGCCAATGAGTCTATAGTTGCAATGTTATCTCATCTAAAAGATGATGATAGAGTAGGAATTGCACTTTTTGACCATAGAGCATATACAGCTAAACCATTAAGATTAGTAGGAAGTACAAATAAAAAAGCAATTAGAGACCATATATTAGCACTAAAAGAGCAGGGTGGAACAAATTGGAGTGCAGGTTATCAGGAGGGTCTAAAACTATTTGATACAGTTGATTTTAGTAAAGATTATGAAAATAGAATAGTATTTTTAACCGATGCTATGCCAAATAGTGGTGAACTTAGAAAAGATAAGCTATTTGGAATGGCAAAAAAGGCTTCTAAAAAAGGAATACATACTACATTTATAGGTATTGGTGTTGATTTCAATAATGATTTGGTAGAGTATGTCTCTAAAACCAAAGGTGCAAACTATTTCTCTGTTCACTCATCAAGTGAGTTCAAAAAACGATTAGATAAAGAGTTTGACTATATGGTAACTCCTTTGGTTTATGATTTGGAACTCAAACTAGATAGCAGTAAATATAAAATAGATGCAGTATATGGTTCTCCTGATGCGAAGATAGCAACTGGTGAGATTATGAAAGTAAATACTCTATTCCCCTCTGCTACAGAAAACAGTCAAACCAAAGGTGGTGTAGTACTTCTCAAACTCAAAAAGATAGGAAAAGGTTCTGATGATATTAAACTAAAAGTGAGTTATACTGATGTTAATGGTAAATCATTTTCCAATAAACAGAGTGTAGAGTTAAATCATAAAAAAGGTGAATATTATGACAATAGTGGTATCCAAAAAGCCATTTTGGTAAGTGATTTTGTAACTATTATGAAAAACTGGCTAATTGATGCTAGAGCTGGATGTAATGATAATGTCAAATGGATAATGCAAGATTATATAACTATTATGAAAAGATGTATGATTTTCCCTCCAAAAAGACCTATATTTCCTACAATTAAAACATGGGAGAGAAAGTCTTGTAAACTCAAAGTCTCAGATGGGTATAAAAAACTTTTCCAAACATTCAAAAAAGCTTATGTCAGCCAAATGCAAAAGTTAAATGATAATTCACTCCAAAAAGAGTTAGATATTATAAATACGCTACTAAAACAGAAAACAGAGCCATTTAATAAAAAAAATAGTGATGATTGGCAGTTTGTACAACAATGATGAATTG
>JANTFF010000167.1 GCA_024763575.1 Sulfurovum sp. | reverse complement strand
TTCTCTTTTAGCTCCATAGACCACTGTTTTCTAAGACTTGATGGTGCTATTATAATAATCTTTCTTTTTCGCTCACTCCAATACTGAGTAAGAACAAGTCCAGCTTCTATTGTCTTCACCAGACCAACTTCATCAGCCAATATAACACCACTTGATAAAGGTGACTTAAAAGCAAATAGAGCTGCTTCTACTTGATGAGGGTTCAAGTCTATTTGAGCATTAAAGATTGATTGAGATAATCTATCAATGGAATTAGCACTATTTTGTAATGTCAATAAATGAGAATAATATTTTGAGTGGTATTGAGTAAAATTGATACTATTATCCTTCATTATTTAATATAAGTTATTTTAGCTAAATAAGACTAATGAACCTCTTTCAAATTATGATTTAATATAGAATATTTCAGGCTGAAAACTTAAGTAAGACTAGATACTATAAGAGTTAGAAATAGAAAACAGACCTTTAAGCCCAATTTGCTATAATCACGGCACAATAAATATATAAATATGAGAGATAACAAATGTTTGATACCCTAACTAGTAGTTTCAAAGGTGCTATAGATAAAATCCGTTTTTATGATGATGAAAAAGCACTTAAAAAGGCATTGACAGAGCTAAAAAAATCACTTCTCAAAGCTGATGTACATCACAAAGTAGTAAAAGAGCTTCTAACTGTAGTTGAAAAAGATACCAAAGCTAATGGTATTGGTAAAGAGAATTTTCTAAGAGCTTTACAAAATGAGTTGACTAAAATATTAACAGCCAAAGGAAATCAAGGTTTTGTATTTGCTTCTAAGCCTCCTACTGTTGTACTAATGATTGGTCTTCAAGGTTCAGGTAAGACAACTACTACAGGTAAAATAGCACATTTTCTAAAAGAACAAAAAAAGAAAAAAGTAATGGTAGTTGCAGGGGATTTACAACGATTAGCAGCTGTAGAACAACTTCGCCAAATAACAGAGCAGATAGGCGTAACATTAATTGCAGATGAGAATTCAACTCCCCAAAAAATAGTCAAAGAGGCATTATTAAAAGCCCAAAAAGAGTTATATGATGTAGTTCTAATAGATACAGCAGGGCGATTGGCTATTGATAATGAGCTAATGGATGAACTATCTAATGTTAAAAAAGTAGCTAATCCTGATGAACTATTCTATGTAGCAGATGCCATGACTGGTATGGATGCAGTACGAACAGCTCAAACATTCAAAGATAAAATTGGTATTACAGGTGTAATTTTAAGTAAATATGATGGTGACTCCAAAGGTGGTGTAGCATTGGGTATTGCTCATCAAGTTGGTGTACCACTTCGATTTATCGGTGCTGGTGAGAAGATGGCTGATTTGGAACAGTTCATTCCTGATAGAATTGTATCAAGACTTATGGGTGCTGGAGACCTTGAGTCTTTGGCTGAAAAGACAGCTAATATTATAGATGAAAAACAGGCTAAAAAATTAACAACCAAGATTAAAAAAGGTAAATTTAACTTCAATGACTTTTTAGAACAGATGGAGTCTATGAAAAAACTTGGTAGTATGAAATCTATTATGGGTATGATACCAGGTATGGGTGGTATGGCAAAACAGATTGGTGATATGGATTTAGAAAACTCTGAGGAACTTAAACAGATAAAAGCACTTATTAGTTCTATGACTCCAAAAGAGAGAGAAAACCCTGAATTACTAAACAATACTCGAAAAAGAAGACTCGCATCTGGTGCAGGACTTAGTCAAATGCATGTAAATCGTGTTCTAAAACAGTTCAAAAATGCAGGTAAAATGGCAAAACAGCTTTCAGGTAAAGGTGGAATGAAACAGATGCAAGATATGATGAAAAATATGCAAGGTGGAGGAATTCCAAGGTAGTCATAGTTATTTTATTTAAATTATGCTAAACATAACTTTTAATATGATAAAATTCGCTTTCAAAAGTATTGATGAGTGTTTTGGTCATTAGAGATAGTTGTCAGTACTTTTATAGTTGTCTTCAGCAGACAGCTTATGCAATTTTATTGTATTTGGTGGAGTAGTTAACCACAAAGCTGATATAAATATTTATTTTAAAAGGAATGACATGACAGCAATTAGACTTACAAGAATGGGTAGAAAGAAAAAACCTTTTTATAGAATTGTAGTAACAGATAGTAGAAAAAGAAGAGATGGTGGCTGGATTGAAGTAATTGGTCACTATAATCCAATGACAAAAGAGAATAACTTAACTGTTGATACAGAGAGATTAGACTACTGGACTGGTGTTGGTGCTCAAATGAGTGATAGAGTTAAAAAAATTACAGGTAAATAGTAGATTATGATAACTGATTTCGTCTCTGAATACTCCAAACTATTAGTAAGTCACCCTGAAGATATATCAGTATCAGTTAAAAATCTTGAAGAGAACTATGATGAGATTACTATCATAGCCAATAGTGAAGATGTAGGTAAACTTATTGGTAAAGAGGGACGAATGATAAACTCTATTAAGACGGTAATATCTGGGTGTAAAGCCAAAGGTGGTGTAAATTACCGTGTTAATGTAGAAACTAAAAAATAGTCTATGAAAAAACCACAAAAGTTTTTTATAGCACAAGTGGGTAAAACCTACGGACTCCATGGAGATTTGAAACTCCATCTCCACACAGATTTCCCCGAACAATTCCAAATAGGTGAAAGTTTTGATAGTAGCTCTGGACGATTAGAAATTAGTCGTATCAATTTAGATAGAAGTATAGTAGCTTTCAGAGGTTATGATGGTGTTGATTATGCCAAAAAACTTACCAATACTAAAATATATGCTTCATTAGAAGAGACCAAAGATAGATGTCAACTAAATGAGGGTGAACATTTTTGGTTTGAACTAGATGAATGTAATATTATCGAAAATGGTGAACTATTAGGTAAAGTGACAGAGATACAACGACTAGCCGATGTGGATTATCTGTTTATTCAAACAGATAAATCTTTGCTTGATAGTGGTTTTGCCAAATCATTTCTAATTCCTAATATATCTAGGTATATAGTCTCTGTTAATATTGATAGTAAAACTATTGATGTAGTAGATGCCAAAGAGATTTTGGAAGCTAGTTAGAAAAACTTAATTTATCTTTAAGTAAATATACTATATTATATTATTTAATATATTAATTAAGGAGTAAATTATGAAAATGATTACAACTAAATATACACTATTACCTTTACTCTCCTCTTTTATGCTATTTGCTGGATGTAGCACCAAAGATAATATAGCTGTATCCCAAACTCATCTTTATAATAATGATTATGG
>JANTFF010000166.1 GCA_024763575.1 Sulfurovum sp. | reverse complement strand
CAATTAATGAACCAACTTATCTTATGGCAGATGTTGAGATAGTGTCAGTATATCAATGTTTTAATATGAATACTCAAAAACTAGAACAACTACTTCATAAATTTTTTGGGAAAAGTTGTCTAAATATAGAGATTTTGGATAACAATAAAATAGCTCATAATCCAAGAGAGTGGTTTATCGCTCCTTTAGATGTGATTGATGAGGCTATTGAATTGATTGTTAGTGGTAAGATTATTGAATATTATTATGATAATGAGAAGGAGATAATACTTTATAAAAATTAATTTTTTAAATCATCTCAACAAAATCATCAATAATTCTATCTTTATCAAATTCCATAGCTCTTTGTACTGATTTGTTTTTATAACTATCCAATAATTTTGCACTATTTTTGATTATATTCATAGCTTCTAACATTCTATCTACTCTATTTATAGGTGTCAAAATACCAAAATTGGCTAACTCTACACGCTTATATAATTGAAATGATATATCACTATCGGGTGCTAATATCTCTCTAGGTCCACTTTGACAATCTGTACTAATTACTGCTAATCCACAGGCTAGAGCCTCCACTAATACATTTGGAAAACCCTCACGATTTGATGCAAATACAAAACAGTCTGCTTTTGATAGATATTTATATGGATTTTTCTTTTTTCCTAAGAGAAATATTTTATGTGTTAAATCTAAATCAACTATTTGTTTAGTTAATCTATCTCTTAATACCCCATCACCTATAATATAGAGATTGGCATCTATATTTTGCATAGCTTGGATTAATAGTTTATGATTTTTCCCCTCATCTAGTCTGCCAATAGTTATAAAATTAAATCCATCTCTTAGTTTGGCTTCCTCTTTAGATAGCTCTATTATCTTTTTTATATCAAATAGGTTATTTATTACTTTTACATCTTTTATATAGAAGTTTTTTTCTAAATCTAGGGCATTACCTTTTGAATTAGCAAAAACTAGATTAGATTTTGGATATAGTGTTTTGATTAAAAATTTATTGATTTTACCTTGCATACCTTGATTATATTGAAGTGATGGCATAGCTCTTTCACCTACTACTACTTTACCTTTCATACCAAAGAGTTTGGCTAATATATTAATATAGTTAGAACGACTCAAAAAGGAGATAGAGCAGGGGGAGTTTCTATTTATCTTTTTATATCTATATGCTAAATATGGTAGTTTAAGTAGTTTGATTATTCCATTATCAGATAGTTTTGAATTACCAACTATTACTACTTTAATATCTTTTGGAATATCATAAAAGATAATATTATGTAGTACAAATAGCGTAATATTATATTTTTTACTTAACATATCCAATAAAATAGATACAACCCTCTCTGCTCCACCACTATCCAAATCATTTATTAATATACTAAGTTTTTGTTTCATTATAACCTCATCAAATTCCAAAATATAGCTTCATAGTTTTTACCTTTTTGATGCTCTTTAAATAGTTTTCTCAAATACTCTTTGTTAAATCTATTATCTAGTGACTCAATCTTATCTTGAAGCATATCTTTCATCTCACCTCTAAACCAATGTTTGAGAGGAACAGCAAATCCCATTTTGGGTCTATCTATTAACTCTTTTGGTACATGTTTATACAAAACATCTTTTAGGATAGATTTAGCTCCATTTCTTAGTTTTATCTCTGTAGGTAGAGAGTAAGCAAACTCTACTAATCTATGGTCGAGTAGGGGTACTCGTGCCTCTAATGAATATCTCATACTAGCTCTATCTACTTTGGTTAATATATCATCAGGTAGATACCGATAAAAATCTATTTTGGAAAAGTTTTCAAATGGGTCTATATAATCAAAATTGATTATCTCTTGAAACTCCAAATAGCTAGACTCATTAAAACTCTCTCGTACAAACTCTGGACTAAACATAGAGTTCATCATCCAAGGCTTGGTATATGAGGCGATAGTTGAGTATAAGTTCTCTTGTGTTAGGTGTTTAATAGGGTATGCCATTTTTTCTAATTTGTCTTGGTTGGAGTGTCTAAATAAAAATGAAACTATATCTCTACTAAATTGAGGAAATTTTTGTAAAAGATAATAATATTTATAGACAAAGAAATATCTATCATATCCCAAAAATAGTTCATCTCCACCATCACCACTTAGTGCTACACTCACTTTCTCTTTGGTAAATTGGGATAGTAGCATAGTGGGCAAGGCAGAGGCATCACCAAATGGTTCATCATAATATCTATCCATACTGTCCATTAGGGAGATTACATCATCAATTTTGAATATATGCTCATAGTGTTCACTTCCTATATGTTTAGCTACCTCTTTGGCAAAGATAGCTTCATTATATGCTTTGTCTTCAAATCCTATAGTAAATGTTTTGATAGGTTGACTGCTCTGCTCTTGCATAATAGCACTAACTAGTGAACTATCAACTCCTCCACTTAAAAAACTTCCCACCTCTATATCAGAGAGAAGTCTATATTTTATGGAACTGCGAATTAGTCTCTCTGCCTCATCAATTGCATCTTCATAATCTATATCTATTTTACCTTTTGGCAAATGCCAATATCTACTCTTGTAAACAGCATTTCCATCAAATTTAATATAGTGACCTGCTTCTAATTTATAAATATCTTTATAATATGTGCCATTTGCAGGAGTATATCCAAAACTCATAAACTGTATAAGTGATTTATCACTAAGATTTTGTTTTAGATATGGTGCAAACCCTTTGATTTCACTTGCAAATGAAAACTCACCACTTTGATATGTCCAATATAGAGGTTTAATCCCTACTCTATCACGAATGAGATATAGTTTATCTTGTTTCTTGTCAAAAAGAGCAATAGCAAACATACCTATAAGCATAGAGAGTGTCTTATCTATACCAAATTGTTCAAATAGTGCTAATAGTGTCTCTGTATCACTTCTTGTTTTCCAAGAAGTTATATTACATTTTTTTCTTAACTCTAGGTGATTATATATCTCTCCATTAAATACTATTGCTAATCTATCACTCTGCATAGGTTGATTAGCACTAGGGTCTAAATCTTGGATAGCCAATCTATTATGTCCCAAAAATAGTTTTTTCTCTCCAAATTGATACTCCATCAATGATGAGTTATCTGGTCCTCTATGAGAGAGTGTTCTATTTCTCTCTTCAATCTCTTTAAATGTCTCTTTTGAGTTATAATAGCCTAAAATGCTACACATTGCTAAATATCCCCTATATAAATATATATTTAAAATAATATTATAAACTTTTTAAATTAAGTTTAATTAAGATTGTGTTATTATATTAATATTTATTCAATTATACTATTTTTTTCAAGGAATTACAAATGATACAT
>JANTFF010000165.1 GCA_024763575.1 Sulfurovum sp. | reverse complement strand
TCTCTTATCATTTTCATTACATCTTTAGCTTTAACAAAAAGTTTAGAGTTAGCACATGCTTTTTGTGTCATATGAGAGTAGAATTTATTAAGCTCTTGAGCTTTGACATTATCATAAGCCATAGCATTAACACTTAATAAAGCAAGAGTGATTGTTGAGTAGATGATTTTTTTCATTAAATTTCCTATTAATTCGTATTTCAAATAGTTATAATAACTATTTGAAAAGATTATAAACTTTTTATCTTTAAGTAAGACTAAATCAATCTAATTTAAAATATTTAAGAGTAAAAGAGACACATTTATACCCCATATATATAACCAATGGCCATGTTGCATACCAAATAATGGCACTTGTATAACTTATTGTTTCCATAAATACCTCCTAATAGTGATGATGGTCTGATTTGACCTCATCTATTGTTAATTTTTCTCTATCCATTGAACGCCAAACTAAAAATACATATCCCAATACAATTGGAACTAGAAAAGATACATAACCCATAACTAATAGAGTATAATGACTTCCTGAAGAGTTTTCAATAGTTAGTGAACTATTTATATCACTCAATGATGGATAGATAACTGTATGGTTAAAACCTAATAGAGATACTACGCTAATAACAACCAAAATAGTACCAATCCCACTAAACCAAATACCTTTAGTTGAATTTTTATAAAGTGTAATATACAAAGCATATAGAATTGATACTACACCTATTAATAATCCAATTAAAATAGCAGGGGTATTTAATAAATTATGTAAAAATTTAAAAGATACAAGTGTGAAACTATTATCTTGATACTCTACTCCACTTATACTAAAAAGAGAGATAGCCACAATAATAAAAAATCCTAAAAATAGTTTACTATCTTTACATAACTCTTTTCTTGCTCTTTGAACTATAGTCTCTTCTGCTATATTATTAATAAAATATAGATTAGCCTGAACTTGACTTAGAAAAAATAGCATTAATCCAAAAGCTACATTAAATGGATTAGTGACTGCTTCTAGTCCATACCAAAGATTTGTCCAATGAGATAGGTTCATATCATCTTTGATAAAATTACCACCTGTATATAGTGTAGCTAGTGCTATTCCAATCAAAATAATTCCTACAGAACCATTGATATATAAAAAAGTCTCATAGACTTTTTGTCCCAAAAAATTATTAATTTTTTTACGATACTCATATGATACAGCTTGAACAATAAAACAAAAAAGTATAGCCATCCATACATAATATGCTCCACCAAAACTAACGGCATAAAAGAGTGGGAAAGCTGCAAATAAAGCCCCACCAAACATAACCAAAGATGTAAAAGTAAGCTCCCATTTTCTACCAAGAGAGTTAATAATAACATCTTTTTCATCTTCTGTTTTTGCTAATCTATTTAACAAAAACTGTCCTCCTTGAACAAATGTCATAAAAACAAAAGTTCCAGCCAAAACAGTAATTAAAAACCACCAATATTGTTGAAGTGTAAGTAG
The DNA here is from genome assembly GCA_024763575.1 of Sulfurovum sp. GTDB lineage: Bacteria > Campylobacterota > Campylobacteria > Campylobacterales > Sulfurovaceae > UBA1140. The sequence continues at coordinate 1,858 of JANTFF010000165.1, read as the reverse complement.
TGATAAGTTGTTCATTTATGCCTCCTTTATACCATTTTTAATCTGTGTCAACATAATTTTTATCTCACTAATAAGTAAAGCTGTAAAGATTAATACAAATAACCAAAATGTAATCTGTACGCTAGTAGTAGATATTTGAGAAGTTGCCATACCTGTAGGTAACATTTCAAAAATTGCCCAAGGTTGTCTGCCAACTTCTGCTACAACCCAACCTAACTCACCTGCTAAATATCCCAAAGGTATAGAGAATATCGCCAAATACAATAGAGTTTTACTTGTTTCTAATTTATCTTTTTTGATAAACCAAAGAACCAAACCAAATAGCACTAAAAACCAAGTTCCAAGACCTACCATAATATGAAAACTATAAAAAGATATAGCAATAGGTGGAATAATATCTTTTGGATTTTTCAAATAACCATATCCAAAATATTTTTCATAAGTTCTAAACTTAGCCAAAGCCTCTTTTGCCTTTGGCATATCATTATCTTTTTTTGCTTGTTTATAAGTTTTGAGTGCCTCTATAGCTATTTTACCTTTTTTGATTTTTGATGAAGCACTCTCTATACCCATTTTAGGATTTCCATATACTAAATCATCAATACCAGCTACAAAAGCATCGATTTTATGATAACCCAAAATTGATAAAGCATAAGGAATTTCTATTTTCCATAAAAAATCATCTTTTTTATCACCTATCTCTTTATCTGGATTAAGCTCTCCTATGGCAATAAGACTTTCTCGCTTTTGACCATCATATATTGCTTCCATAGATGCTAGTTTAGTAGGTTGATGTAAAGCTACTTGATGAGCAGACTCATCACCTGTTAGAATCAAAAATATAGAGGTAATCAATCCAAAAGTAGCACCTACAACAATACTCTTTTTGGCTAAAAGAGTATCTCTACCTTTGAGTAAAAACCATGCACTAATCCCTACAACAAAAAGTGAACCCATAACATATCCACTTCCTACAGTATGTAAAAATTTGGAATAAGCAGTTGGATTGAAAATCACATCAAAAAAGTTTGACATCTCAAATCTTGCAGTATCGAGATTAAACTTCATACCAGTAGGATGTTGCATCCAACCATTTGCTACAAGTATCCACAAAGCAGAGAGATTAGAACCAATTGCTACAAGCCAAGTTGATAATAAGTGCATTTTTTTGCTAACTTTACCCCAACCAAAAAACATAACTGCAAAAAAGGTAGACTCCATAAAAAATGCCATCAACCCTTCTATTGCAAGTGGTGCACCAAAAATATCCCCAACTATCCAAGAGTAGTTTGACCAGTTTGTCCCAAACTCAAACTCCATAATAATTCCAGTAGCCAATCCAATAGCAAAATTGATACCCAAAAGTGTCATCCAAAATTTGGTGATACTCTTCCACTCCTCTTTACCTGTTTTGACATATATTGTCTCCATAATAGCTACAATAAATGTCAATCCTAATGTAAGTGGCACAAAAATCCAATGATATAGTGCAGTCAAAGCAAACTGTGCTCTTGACCAATCTACAATATAGTCCTCCATTACTCTTCTCCTTTAGTTAAATGATTTAGTATATATTCAGCTCTCTGTTGGTCATTTGAAAAGTTCTCTTCCATAATATTTGGGAAAAATAGAAACTTAATGACTACAAAAAATAGAAACATTTTAATAGCAATAATAATCCATAACTTTTTCCCCACTTTCATATCCTTAAACCCATTTTTATAAAAATTAAAGATTTTTATTACTGTCTGTTTCATTCCTTTCCTTTGAGACTTTTTGAACATATGAGCATATTGTAACACTAAATTCTTAAAGAAAATATAAATAAGAGAAAATATATCTTATTTTTATCTTTTTT
>JANTFF010000164.1 GCA_024763575.1 Sulfurovum sp. | reverse complement strand
GGACTCAATCAGATATACTCTCTAGCTTATGGTACATTGCCTATTGTTAGAGCTGTTGGTGGATTAGATGATACTATTAGAAATTTTGATAAAGGGATAGATAAACCAAATGGATTTAAATTTTATCAAGCCTCCAAAGAGGCATTAGTCGGAACTATAAACTGGGCAGTTGATACTTATTATAATGACAAAGATAGTTTCGAGTTATTAGTAAAAAATGCAATGCAAGAGAAATTTAATTGGGAAATATCAGCTAAAAAATATGAAAAACTCTATCAATTAGCGATAGATAAAAAGGATTTACAGTGAAAAATTACAAGTTATATAATAAATTAGGAAGTTTTATACAAGATAATGGAGTGATATTTAAAGTCTATGCTCCTAATGCAAAGAGTGTCTCGGTAGTAGGAGATTTTAATAGTTATGATAAAAGCAAAAATAGACTCAAAAAAAATAAAATTGGTATATGGAGTGGTAGAGTAGCTAATGCAAAAAAAGGAAACTCATATAAATATTTTATACAAGCCAAAGATGATAGAGAGTTTCTCAAAGCCGACCCATTTGCCAAATATGCAGAGGTAAAACCAAATTCAGCTTCAATTATTTTTGATAGTAGTTATGAGTTTAAATATGATAATCCTAAAAAACAAGAAAATATATCTATATATGAAGTTCATTTAGGCTCATGGAAACGAAACAATGGTGAATATATGAGTTATAAAGATTTGACCAGACATTTAGTCAAATATGTCAAAAGAATGGGATTTACACATATAGAGTTACTTCCTATTACAGAACATCCTTTTGATGGCTCATGGGGTTATCAAGATACAGGATATTTTTCTCCTACTTCACGATATGGCTCACCTGATGAGTTTAAATATTTTATAGATGTGTGTCACAAAAATGGTATAGGTGTGATACTTGATTGGGTTCCATCACATTTTGCAACTGATGGGCATGGATTGATAGCTTTTGACGGAGAGGCTCTATATGAACATCCAAACCCTCAAAAAGGATACCATCCACAATGGAAAAGCAATATATTTAATTATGATAGTGATTTTGTTAAATCATTTTTGATTAGTAGTGCATTATGGTGGATAGAAGAGTATAAGATAGATGGAATTAGAGTTGATGGTGTAGCTTCTATGTTGTATCTTGATTATGCTAGAGAAGAGGGAGAGTGGAAACCTAATGAGTATGGAAATAATCTAAATCTTGGAGCTATAGATTTTCTCAAAAAGTTAAATCATAATGTTCACAAAAAAAATAAAAATGTAATAATGATAGCCGAAGAGTCAACTACATTTTTAGGTGTAACGGATAAAAAAGAGGGATTAGGATTTGATTACAAATGGAATATGGGTTGGATGAATGATACTATTGATTATTTCAAACTGGACCCTATCAATCGACCTGAAAGTCAAAATAATTTAAATTTTATGTTCTCTTATGCTTTTGATGAGAATTTTGTATTGCCATTAAGCCATGATGAGGTAGTACACATGAAAGGAAGTATGATAAATAAAATGAGTGGTCTTTATGATTGGCAGTTTGCCAATTTACGAAGTTTATATAGCTTTATGTATGCTTTTATGGGTAAAAAACTACTATTTATGGGTAATGAGATAGCACAATTTAATGAGTGGCACTATGAGAGTCAGTTAGATTGGGAGGTGTTGGAGTATCCTAAACATCAAGGGGTACAAAAGATGATAAAAGATTTAAATAGTATATATGCCAAAGAGAAAGCTTTGCAGTATGATAACAGGGATAATTTTGAGTGGTGTAATGCAGATGATGCTAGTAGAAGTATTATCGTATTTGAAAGAGTTTATAAAAATGAACGAATAGCTATTATTTGCAACTTCTCTGGTGCTTCTTATGAAAACTATTATGTTCCTGTGTCTATAGCAGGGAAATATAGATTGATTTTCAATTCTGATAGTAGTAAATATAATGGAACTGATAGTAATAGAAAGAGAGTCTTTAAATCAACACCATTTAATATCGGACGCAAAGAGCATATGATAGAGGTTAATTTGACACCTCTTAGTGTTAGATTTTTTAAATTACAATAGTAATCAAGAGTAAAAACTCTTGATTTTTACTCTTTAATTATAAAAATCACTCTACGATTTTTACTTCTTCCTTCTTTAGTTTCATTGTCTGCTATTGGTTGAGAAGAACCAAATCCTTTAGTTGTTAATATATCAGCTGGTATGCCTTTTTCTATTAAATACTCTTTAGTTTTTTCAGCTCGTTTAGCACTTAGTTTTATATTAAACTCCTCTTTTCCACTTTTATCTGTATGACCTTGAATTTCATATTTAAAATTAGGATACTCTTTCATCTTTTGGGCTGTATTGTCCAATCTAGCTTTACTTTCATCAGTTAACTCACCACTACCCCTTTTAAATTGTACATTTGTTAATGAAAAAGTTTTTAATAGTGTTTGTTTTGCTTCAGCTTTTTTAATAGCTTTCTCTTTTTCAGATTTTAGCTCTTGGAGTTGACTCTTTGTACTGTTTAGTTCTTGTTCCAATGCAGTTTTTTGTTCTGTAAACTCTTTTTTTAATTTTCTATTTTCATCTATAGATTGTTGGCTTTTTTCTATCGCATTTGAAAGATTTTGTTCTATAGATGCTTTTTGAGCTTCTAATGTTTGAAGTTTGTTATTATACTCTTGTGTAATTTTTTCAATCTCTTTTTTTGTACTTGATTTTAGTTCATTAACTTTACTAACTAGTTGAGCCTTTTCATCTGTTTGAGTTGTAATGTTTTGCTCTAATGATTTAACTCTATTTTCTAGTTTATCTTTTTCATTAGTAAGTGATTTTGCTTTTTCTAGCTCTACTGATAAGTTTTGCTCCATAGACTCTTTTTGAGATTTTAATGTTAGAAGTTTTGAACTATACTCTTCTTTAGTTCTTTGCATCTCTTTTGCAATTGTAGATATCTTAGCAACTTTATCTTTTAATTCATCAACTTTACCTAATAATTGACCTTTTTCATCTGTTTGAGTTGTAATATTTTGCTCTAATGATTTAACTCTATCTTCTAGTTTGGCTTTTTCATCAGTAAGTGATTTTACTTTTTCTAGCTCTGCTGATAGATTTTGTTCCATAGACTCTTTTTGAGATTGGAATGCTTGAAGTTTAGATTTATACTCCTCTTTAATTTTTTGAGTTTCATTTTTGGTAGTTTCTAACATCTTGTTAATAGTTGCTTTTTGTTCATCAATTTTACTTAGTAGTTGAGCCTTTTCATCTGTTTGAGTTGTAATATTTTGCTCTAATGATTTAACTCTATCTTCGAGTTTAGCTTTTTCATTAGTAAGTGATTTTACTTTTT
>JANTFF010000163.1 GCA_024763575.1 Sulfurovum sp. | reverse complement strand
ATCTATTTTTCAAAGCAATAATCCTAGAACCCTCTTTGAACTCCAATAGTGATTTATCACTCTTGTTTCGTGTTCCCTCAGGAAAGATAAAAATAGAGTTTTCCTCTTTGACACCTTTTTTGACATCAGCAAAAAAACCACTCATTTGTGATTTTTCTCTATCTAATAAAATCGCACCAGCATTTCTTACAAATATACCAAAAAATGGAGAGTTATATAGCTCCTTTTTAGAAATCCATAAACCATATATATTACTATCTCTCAAAGCTATCTCTATTACTAATGGGTCAATAATTCCTCTATGATTAGATAATAGTAGATATTTACCATCTTTTGGAATTCTATCTCTGTTTTTAACCTCTACATTTATTTTTAATTTTTCAAAAAGAATCTGTGAGTACTCTAATCTAATTCTCTTTTTCTCTATGGGTGTTTTTGTAAATTTGAGTCTCAATCCATAAAAGTTTGTCAAGATAAGCGAATATATTGCTAATTTAATTTTGTGAAGTGTCATAATCCCTCTTATTTTTTATGGAATTATATCAAAAAAATGGTGTTGTCAAGTGACAACACCATAATAAAGGTAAAAAAGTTCTACTCTACCATAGCTTCAAGCTCATCTTTAGATACTTTGTTAAAGTTTAAGTATTTATAAACTTCATCAGTCATCTCTGGCTTAATTTTATTTGGTACTATCTCTAAGTACTCCTCGGCTGTTGGAATTTTACCTTTTAGTGCAACTACAGCAGCTAATTCAGCAGAACCTAAATATACTTGACTATCTTTTCCAAGTCTATTATCAAAGTTTCTAGTACTTGTAGAGAATACCCATGCTCCTTGGTCAACTGATGCTTGGTTACCCATACATAGTGAACAACCTGGAATTTCAGTTCTAGCTCCTGCCATACCAAATACAGAATAATAACCCTCTTCTTGTAGAGTTTTTTCATCCATTTTTGTTGGAGGACATACCCATAATTTTGTAGGAACTTTACCCTCACCTCTTAGAACTTCACCCAATGCTCTAAATAGACCAATATTTGTCATACAAGAACCAACAAATACCTCATCAATCTCTGTTCTAAGTCCTGCTTCATGAATTTCAGTAAGAGTTTTTACATCATCTGGGTCATTTGGACATGCTAAAATTGGCTCTTTTATCTCATTTAAATCAATTTCAATTACTGCTGCATACTCTGCATCTTTGTCTGCTTCAAGAAGTTGTGGATTAGCAATCCAATCTCTCATTTTCCCAGCTCTTCTTTCAAGTGTTGCTTTGTCTTGGTAACCTTGTGCTATCAACTCTTCAATAAGTGCAATATTTGATTGTAGATACTCAATTACTGGCTCTTTATCAAGTTTAACTGTACACGCAGCTGCTGAACGCTCTGCACTTGCATCACTAAGCTCAAATGCTTGTTCACATTTTAGAGTCTCTAAACCTTCAATTTCAAGAACTCTACCTGCAAAGATGTTTTTCTTACCTTTTTTCTCAACAGTCAAAAGTCCATCTTTGATTGCTTGGTGAGGAATAGCATTTACTAAGTCTCTTAGTACAATACCTGGTTGCATTTCACCTTTAAATCTAACCAAAACAGATTCAGGCATAGTTAGAGGCATCATACCAGTAACTCCAGCAAAAGCAACAAGTCCAGAACCAGCAGGGAAACTTATACCAATTGGGAAACGAGTATGACTATCTCCACCAGTTCCTACAGTATCAGGAAGACACATTCTATTTAACCAACTATGAATTACACCATCACCTGGTCTAAGTACAAAACCTTTCCTCTCTGTCCAAAATTTTGGAAGAGTATGTTGCAGTTCAATATCAGCAGGTTTTGGATATGCTGCTGTATGACAGAATGACTGAAGTACAAAATCAGCACCAAAGTTCAATGCAGCCAACTCTTTTACCTCATCTCTTGTCATTGCACCAGTTGTATCTTGAGAACCAACTGTAGTACATACAGGCTCACAGTAAACACCTGCTTTTACACCTTCCATTCCACATGCTTTACCAACCATTTTTTGAGCTAGTGTAAATCCTTTGCCACTATCTTCAGGTTGACTTGGAGTCATAAATATATCTCCTGCATCCATTCCTAATGCTTCTCTAGCTTTTGCTGTAAGACCTTTACCTATAATAAGTGGAATTCTACCACCTGCTCTCATCTCATCAGGAAGAGTATTTGGCTCAATTGTAAACTCACTTACTACTTCACCATCTCTCTCTATTACTCCATCATAAGGTTTAACAGTAATCACATCACCAGTTTCTAATTTTCCTACAGGTGCTTGAATAGGGATACATCCACTATCTTCTGCTGTATTAAAGAAAATTGGAGCAATAATATCACCAATAACAACCCCACCTGTTCTTTTACCTGGAATAAATGGAATATCTCTACCCATATGCCACTGAACAGAGTTAATACCTGATTTTCTACTAGAACCAGTTCCAACTACATCACCCACATAAGCAAGAGGAAGTCCATTTTTCTCTTTTAGTTTGGCCATTGTCTCTAATGGTCTATCCATTCTTGATTGCAAGAAAGAGTTAGCATGTAGAGGAATATCAGCTCTAGTAAATGCTTCTGACGCAGGAGAGAGGTCATCTGTATTTGTCTCACCAGGAACTTTATATACTGTTAGTTTAATCTCTTTGGCAAGTTCTGGTTTATTTGTAAACCACTCAGCATTTGCCCAAGACTCCAATACCTCTTGTGCTTTAGCATTTCCACCATCTGCCATTGATTTTACATCATTAAACGCATCATAAACTAAAATTGTATTTTTGAGTTGTTCTGCTGCTGTATTAGCAACCTCTCCATCTATTTTAAGAGCCTCAACTAATGGTTTAACATTAAATCCACCTAGCATAGTTCCTAAAATTTCACAAGCTTTTACTGCATCTATTGCCTCACAAGTAGAATTACCTTGAACAATATCATTTAAAAATGCTGCTTTAACATACGCTGCATCATCAACACCTGCTGGTACTTTTTGAGTAAAAAGCTCCATAACATAATCTGCATCTTCAATTGGGTTTGCTTTAAGCAACTCTACAAGCTCTGCAACTTGTTGGGCTGTTAGAGCCAATGGTGGAACACCTAATTTAGCTCTCTCCTCTGTATGTTTTCTATAATCTGCTAGTAATGACATTAATGTCTCCTATTAGTTAAAATATTTGTGACATATTCTATACTAATGTGAATTATAATGTTACTTTAATGAACACTATTTATCTTATAGTTAATTTAGTTGTGTAATCAGGTTACATTGACATACTCCCCATGCCTAAAGGCAGGGGATTCTAAGCTCAAACAACACTAGCCTAAAAAAATAGGTCTTACGATGTCTCACTTAAGAGTCG
>JANTFF010000162.1 GCA_024763575.1 Sulfurovum sp. | reverse complement strand
TTATGAACTTAGTAATCTAAGAGAGGGGACTATACTAACTATATCAGATGAACCAACCGATTTAAGTTATGACCCATTTAGTATATGTAATCCTGATTGGACTATAAATATTAACAGTTCTGATTTGATAGTAGAAGAGGGAACTTTTGATATAAACAATAATGAGTTGAAAATATCAATTAAATCTAGTGATAATGAAACTCTAATGGAGCAATCAGGAGAGGGTGTTATTGGTGGTAGAATAGATAAAAAAGAGGTATTTAAACTCAAAAAAGAGCCATCATCAAGTATAAATCCAAATGATACAGCTTATGGTGATGATTTAAATCGACAAATAATAAGTACATTTGGAGAACCAAACCAGTGGATAGATGATTTAGATAATACGCAAAAACAGAACCTTTCTACTCTTAGGTCAAAGGCAAAAGAGAACTATTTTAAAAAACAAAAAGCTTCATTGGTTCTAAATGAATATAATGGAGTATCTTCAGATAATTATTTAAAACTTAATGGAAGTGATAGTTATTTCGGGCAAATTGAAGGAAATGGTGGTAGTTGGATGGAACTTGTAGTAACAAGAAGTCATCTAAATTTACATAATGCAAAGCTTATAATCAAAAACAGTTGTAATCAAATATTCTCTGCTAAACTTCCTGAGTTTACATCTCTTGGATATTTGAGAGAGGGGAGTATATTAACTATATCAGATGAGCCAACAGATATGACATATTTCCCATTTAGTCCATATAGTGATGATTGGAAACTCAATATCAATATAGATGATTTACAAGAGAAGAGTGGAACTTTTAGATTAGATGGGAATATGACTACTATATCTATTGTTAGAGAAGATGGTCAAAAAATTCGTTTATCTACAAGTGGAGAGGGAGTTGGAGACGATATACTTGATAACCAAGAGGAGATATATAAACTAAAAGCAAATCCAGATAGATATATCTCTCCATATAATATAAACTATGGTGATGATAATGATGGTCAAGCTATTAGTACTTTTGGAGCTGAAAATAGATGGTTAGATGAGAATGGTACTCTAAAAATACAAAAAATGATTCTTAGAGAGAATGATAATTTAAATGAAACAGGAGGTATTGATATTTCAAATAATCCAGATTTGAGTAGTTTAAAAGATACAGAGTCCCTCTTATATATTCCTCAAAATGATAGTCTGTGGATAGCAGATGATGATGGACATCAAGTATTTGAGATGGACTTTACAACTCATGAGGTCAAAAGTAAGTTTACTGATGTAGATTTAGGAACTTTTACCAATGGAGATATAAATGACCATTGCAATAGTAGTTATGAGGGTGTATGTGATATTGAAGAGATAGCATATAAGGAGAATAGTGATACTCTCTATATATTTGCTGGTCACTCTCGTGGAACTCCATCTATATTTAAACTCTCAAGAGAAAATATAGATGATAAGTTCTCAATAGAGAGTTATAGAAAACTAGATAGCAATACAGAGTATCCATCTGCTATTGTAATAGATAATGATTTAATTGTATCTATAGGTAAAAGCCTATACAAATATGATTATGAGACAAATAGTATAGATAGTCTTCCACTATTTACTATAGATGATGATGTTGGAGAGATTGTAGGATTGGCATATTTAGATAATATCTTATGGGTTACAACACTAGGTGAACATAGATTGATTAAAGTCAATTGGAGTTCAAAAAATATCGAACATATATATAAAATGACAAATAACGGTGTCTCTGATCCAAGAGGAGTAGAGATAATTGACAATAAATTATATATTGTAGATGGAAATGATAATGTAGAACCTCATCATGTATTAAAACATGCAATTCATATATATCAAGTTCCAAATTAGGATTTAAAATCATTTAGTAGAAAAGTTATATTTTCTACTTTATGCTCCTCTGCAATAGAATTAAATCTATCCATAGACTCTTTTGTGGAGTAGTCTGCTCTAAATATAGCTAAGTTTATATCACTATATTTTGTAAGATATATAGTTTTTAGAACTAAATTAATAGATGAGGTATCAACTATTACATAATCGTAACGCAAATATCTTAACTCTTCTAAAAGTTTGGAAAATCTATCTTCAAATATTAGTTTGGTTGGATTAGGAGGAGTTAACCCCAAAGTTATAATATCCAAATTGGAATAACTACTATTTTGAATAATCTCATAAATTTTATGTCCACCACTTAGATATGTACCTAAACCTATACTATTATTTAGATTGAATATATTATGTAGTATCGGTTTGATTGTATCAAAATCAATAATGACTGTTTTGTAATCCATTTTGTGAAGTATTTTTCCTAAATTGATTGCTAAAGTTGTTTTCCCTTCATTATCTGACATTGATAGATTTAATATAACTTTTGGACTATTTTTTTGTGTTAGAAGTTCTATCTCATCAATTAATCTAGAACCGACTCTATAAAACTCTTTCTCATCTATTTGATTATCTTTTATATGTGGTATTATAGTATAAGATTTAGAATTAATTTTACTCTTAATATCATCTATATTAGTAATTTTACTACCAAACATATTTTTAGTTAAAATAATAAATATTGCAAAAAGAGTACTACTTATAAATGATACTATCAAAGATGTAAAAACTTTAGGTCTAACAGGTTTTCGTGGTAAGTAAGCTTTGTCAACAACTTTATAATCAGACATTATAGCTACTTTGATTATCTCATTTTCTGATTTCTTTTCCAATAGATAACTATATGTTTTCGAGTTAACCTCATAATCTCTTCTCAAATTAACAAGTTTTTTCTCTTTTTTTGGAAGTGCTTTTAACTCTTTTTCATACTTATATCTAATTCTTATAATATTTCTATTCTCTTGATTAATACTAGTTTGTAAACGCTTAATATTAGATGCAATTTTTCGTTTCAAGGTACTTATCTTGCGATAAAGCTCTACCATTTTAGGGTGTTTTGGAGTATATTCATAAGATAGTTCATTTACTTTTATCTCATTGTCTTGTAATATATCAATTAATCTAATTGTTGAATTATCTCCTAGTCTTTGTAGAAGTGGAGATATAGAATTTAAATTACCACTTTTAGTGGAGTTATAAATATTATTAATCAACTCTCTTTTTAATCTGTTTTCAGCTGATTTAACCTCTATACTACTTAGTCTATCAATTAAGGTATTTGATTGCATAGAAGGATTAACTATTTTATGAGATATTTGATAACCCTCAATCTTCTTTTCTGCTTTTTTTAGTTTGAGTTTTGTTTTATCTAACTCCTCTTCTATAAATTTGATAATTTTACTATTCTGTTCACTTTTGCTATTTATACTATTGGCTATAAAGCTATCAGCTAGATTTTTTATATAATCTTTGGCT
>JANTFF010000161.1 GCA_024763575.1 Sulfurovum sp. | reverse complement strand
TTAAGTAGTCCAAGTCTTGAAGAGTGGTCTTTTTTATTAATTTTAAGATGCTCTGTTAAGTATTTAATTCTCTCTGTAATTAATGCAACTTGAACTTCTGTAGAACCTGTATCGTTCTCACCTCTTGAATATTTAGCGATTATTTCTTCTTTTTTCGCCTTATCTAAAGCCATAATGACCTCCTGATTGGTAATTTAATTTTCTACTATTGTAAAATAGGAGTCGTATTTTATCACTATTTATTTAAATATAGATAAAACCTAAACTTAATCTAAATTAGAGTAAAATACTCTTAATTAAATAGAATTAAATATATTTATAAAGGAAAAGTCATGTTATTAACACGAGCTAGTGAATATGCTCTACTATCACTTGATATTATACAAGCCTCAACCAAACCACAAGGTGCAGAACAACTAGCTACTATGCTAAATATACCAAAAAGTTTTCTAGCCAAAATACTACAAACCTTAGCCAAAAAAGGTATATTAGAGTCAAGAAAAGGGGCTCATGGTGGATTTATTATGGCAAGAGATGCCAATGAAGTCACTATATCAGAGATTATCTTAGCAGCAGAGGGTAAATCACCTGCCATATTTGATTGTAGTCAATACTCTAGTACTTGTCCCAATGGTAGTATAGGAACATGTAATATCTCTCCATTTTTAGCTAACTTTCAATATAAAATAGATACATTCCTAAGAGAACTTACTCTTGAGGATATTTTAAAATAATGAATATTTACCACCTATCACATATTGACCTAGATGGCTACGGCTGTCAATACCTAACAACAAACTGTTTTGACAAAATAGAGTGTTATAATGCAAACTATGGGCCAGAGGTCAAAGCTAGACTAGAAGAGATTATCACTGCTATTAAACGACAAAAATTTATTAACTCTAATGATACTGAAAATATTATTTTAGTAACTGATTTAAACTTAACTACAAAAGAAGCAAATTGGTTAGAAAAAGAGGCAATGGGAGTTGGAGCTAAAATCCAACTACTAGACCATCATGGCTCAGGGGAGAAAACAGCAAATCAATTTATATGGTATATGCTAGACACAACCAAATCTGCAACTTCTATTACTTATAATTGGTTACAAAAACATTATAACTTTGATAAAGAGAAAAAATATGAAAAAATAGTACAAGCTATTAATGCTATAGATATTTGGATAAGTGATGATAAGCTATTTGAGTTTGGTAAAGTAGGACTAGGAATGATAAGTGGAGCTAGAGAGATAAATCGTATTCTTTTCCCTACAGAAGATAGAAATCTTAAACTATTTTTGATAAACTGGGCAAAAGAGTACCTAAAAAAAGATGATGCTCATATAGCTTTAGATAATAGCCTACATCAACTCAAAAAAGAGTTTTTCAAACAACAAGAGGATAATACCAAAGATAATCTAGTTGCTCTATTTGTATCTAACCTACTCTCACATGATAAACAGAGACTTACTATTGATTATAGAGGTTACAAAGGAATATTAGGATACAACTTAGGCAACACCTCAATATTAGGAAATACCTTTTTGGTAGAAAACCCTGATTATGACTTCTATATGGATATAAACTATAGAGGAAACTTCTCTCTACGAAGCAATAATAAACTAAATGTAGCTAAAATGGCTGAAGAGATAGGAAATGGTGGAGGACACCCAAATGCTAGTGGTGGCAAAATAAAAGATTACAAAGACTCTTTTATATATAGTGATATAAAGAGATTTGTACAGGACTATATTGATGAGAGAGTTCGATAGTCAGATACTTTGGAGCTTATTACCACTGTTTTGATAAACTCTACCACTTTGAGATGTTCAGGGTGGGTTGAATACTCTTGCAATCCTGCTTTGTTATCAAATGATGTAATAATACTCAAATCCATAGCTCTATCTTCTGATGAAAAGTTTACCCCAACTTCTATATCCTTTAATGTAGGGACACTATCTATTAGATTTTCCAACATCTCTTTTGCTTTTTCTATATTCTCTTTTTTGTTCTCTTTTTTGAAATCAAACATTACTATATGTCTTACCATAATATACTACCTTATTTTTATCTCGGATTATAGCAAAAATATGATAGAATTCGCCCAATATTAACATTTGGAGAAAAAATGACAGAACTTGACTACTATGAAGCTTTGGAAGTTAGCCGAGACTGTTCAGGAGCAGAACTCAAAAAAGCTTATAGAAAATTGGCTATGAAATATCACCCTGATAGAAATCAAGGTGATGCAGATGCAGAAGAGAGATTTAAAGTCATAAATGAAGCATATCAGGTACTTAGTGATGAGCAAAAAAGAGCTATATATGACCAATATGGTAAAGCTGGACTAGAAGGACATGGTAGAGGTGGTGGATTTGGTGGTCATCAAAATATGGATGATATTATGGATATATTTAACTCTATGTTTGGTGGTAGTTCTGGTTTTGGAGGAGGTAGAAGAAGAGAAAATCAAAAATATAACCTAGATTTTGAGATAGAACTTCCTCTAAAATTCAATGAAGCAGTATTTGGTACAGAAAAAAAGATAGATATTAAATACAAAGTACCTTGTAGTGACTGTAATAGTACAGGTGCAAAAGATGGTAAACTAGAAGTTTGTGACTACTGTAATGGTCAAGGACAAGTAGTTATGAAACAAGGATTTATGTCATTTGCACAAACTTGTCCAAAATGTCATGGAGAGGGACAAAAAATTACAGAAAAATGTCCATCATGTTCAGGAAGAGGATACCATGAAGAGCCAGAGACTATCACTATCAATATACCAGCAGGTGTAGATACAGGAAATCGACTTCGTGCTCAAGGGTATGGGAACCAAGACAGAAATGGAAATAGAGGTGACCTATATATCACATTTAGGGTAGAAGAAGACAAACATTTTATCCGTGAGGGAACAGATATATATACAGAAGTTCCAGTATTCTTTACACAAACTATATTAGGTGATACTATTACTATACCATCACTTTATGGAGAACTAGAGTTAGAACTAAAAGTAGGAACAAAAGATAGAGAACAGTTTATATTCAGCAATGAGGGTGTAGCTGATGTTCACTCTAAACAAAAAGGAAGACTAATTGCACAGATAAAAATTGTTTATCCTAAAAAGCTCAATGATGAACAAAAAGAACTACTTGCTAAACTCCAAGAGAGCTTTGGAGTTGAAAGTAAACCTCATACTAGCTCGTTTGAAGATGTTTTTGATAGGGTAAAAGGATGGTTTAAGAAGTAGATAATTCTGCTTCTTTTTACCTATCAACATAAGTAACTCACCATATATGTGAAATACCTCTAGCTAAAGAGCTAGAGGCTTCCTAACTAGCAAACTCCAATGAGTCTGAACACGAAAGGCTTTTGAGTTTAATTCTAATTTAGAAGGTC
>JANTFF010000160.1 GCA_024763575.1 Sulfurovum sp. | reverse complement strand
TTTTTATGTTCTATTTTCATGGTATATCCTTTTATTAAAAAACTATTAATTACTAATTTAATTATAGTTTATAAGATATAATACTTAGCTTAATTTAAAATAAATATATAATTTTAATTATATATTTTATTTAATATTAGATAAATAGAAACAGTTTTAAATATGAGATAATAAATTAACTATTTATCTGTTTGGATATGAATAATATAGTTCTGTTTAACTCCTCTCTAGTTTTATAGATAAATGAATATTTATCCTCTTTGTCTATTGATACAAATAGTCCATAACCTGCTATCTCTACTCTTCCTTTGGCTTCTGTGTCTATCCACTCTAAGCTCATTTCAGTTGTTTCATCTTTATAACCTGTTTTGACCAATACTGCTGGATAGAGTTGCTTAATATCTTTGAGATTAAACTCTTTATTTTCAATTGTTAATTTTTTCATAATGCGATTATAGTATAATCTGATAAAAATTATGGAGATTATATATGAATTTAAATGCAAAAATCAAATCAGACATCAAAGATGCTATGAGAGCTAAAGATAAAGCCAAAAGAGATACTTTGCGAAATATACAAGTATTGGTTAAACAGATAGAGGTTGACGAGAGAAGAGAAGTAACAGATAGTGATATAGAAAATATACTTATGAAATATGTCAAACAGAGAGAAGATGCTTTGTCTCAATTTAAAAAAGCAGAACGATATGATTTGGTTGAAAAGGAGGAGGCTGAACTTGCTATTGTGAAATTTTATCTGCCTGAACCTATGGATGATAATGAATTAGAGGCTACTTTGAGAGAGATTATAAATTCTGTGGGTGCTACTAGCATGAAAGATATGGGTAAAGTTATGGGAAAAGCTAAACAAGTTATTGGAAGTCGTGCTGATGGTGGACGGATTAATATTTGTGTTAAAAAGATATTGGTTTGATTATGAAAATATTATAACTAAAAAAAACTTAATTAAACATTAAACTCTTCAATTCATCCCCGTCTTAGAGAACGGGGTTTTCTTGAAGTTTTTTGATAAATATGGTGCGTTGGAAACGCACCCTACAAGTAACGATTTTTTTTATATGTTCCTAATATTTTAAATTTGGTTACATACTTTTGAAGCTCTTCTACAGACTCTTTGACACATCTGCTTTCCATTGAACCATCTACATCTATATGAAAACGACTCTCTTTTGGTTTACCTAATGGAATATAACTCTCTATTTTTAGTATATTTATATTATTGTTTGCAAAACCTCCAATTGCTTTGTATAGTGCCGATGGAATATTTTTTACTTTAAATATAATAGATGTTATATACTCTTGATTTGGTTCTATTTCTATATCTTGTTTATTAGATAATACAATAAATCTAGTGAAATTATCTTTTTGGTCTTGGATATTTGCTTTTAGAACTTTTAGTCCATATGTCTCTCCTGCCAAAGATGATGCTATTGCTCCTATTTTTATATTTTGTAGTTGGCTAATCTCTTTTGCTGAACCTGCTGTATCAAATTGTGCAACTGGTTTTATCTTAAGGTTTTTGAGATTTTCTCTACATTGAGCTAATCCTTGGGGGTGAGAGTATGCATACTCTATATCTTTGATACGACTACCCTCTACTCCTAATAGATAATGTTCAATCTTTTGATAATGCTCGCCTACGATTTGTAGTTTCATTTGTGGGATTAGACCATAAAATTCGCTAACTCTACCAGCAGTTTTATTTTCTATAGGTATTAAAGCATAATCAGCTTTTCCATTTTCTACTAAAGCCATAGCATCTTCAAATGTTTCTGTACCTATACACTCTATATCTTTTCCAAAATAACCATAACATGCCAAATGAGAATATGCACCTGCAATTCCTTGATATGAAATTTTTAACATTTTTTAACCTCCTAATAGTAAAAATATTAAGATATTATACATCTTTTATAATAAATATAAACTAAAATTATTTTATAATATTAATCTATATAGACTATCTTTTTTATTTGATTTGTGATAAAATTCTGCTAAAAGTTGGAGAATAGATATGTCAAATAGAACCCTAATAATCGGTGCTGGTGGTGTTGGTAATGTTGTTGCATTTAAATGTGCTATGAATGTTGATATTTTTGGAGAGATTATACTTGCTAGTAGGACAGTTAGTAAGTGTAATGTTATTGCAGAGAATATACAGAAAAAAACAGGTATAGAAATCAAAACAGCACAAGTAGATGCTAATTTTGTAGATAAATTGGTAAAACTTTTTTATGAAGTTAAACCTCATATTGTTATAAATGTAGCATTGCCTTATCAGGATTTGACTATTATGGATGCTTGTACTCAATATGGTGTGAACTATTTGGATACTGCTAATTATGAACATCCAGATAGTGCTAAATTTGAGTATAAAGAGCAGTGGGCTAGAGATAAAGCTTTTAAAGAAGCAGGAATTATGGGGCTACTTGGTAGTGGATTTGACCCAGGGGTCACTAATGTGTTCTGTGCTTATGCTCAAAAGCACTATTTTGATGAGATACACACTATAGATATATTAGATTGTAATGCAGGAGACCATGGATACCCATTTGCAACTAACTTTAATCCAGAGATAAATCTAAGAGAAGTTAGTGCCAATGGAAGATATTGGGAAAATGGAAAATGGATAGAGACTAAACCTATGGAGATAAAGCAAGTTTGGGCATATCCTGAAGTTGGAGAGAGAGATAGTTATTTGCTTTATCATGAAGAGATGGAGTCACTTATTAAACATATTAAAGGTTTGAGACGAATACGATTTTTTATGACATTTTCAGAGAGTTATCTAACACATATGAGATGTCTTGAAAATGTGGGTATGCTAGGAATTAAAGAGGTAGAACACAAAGGACAAAAGATAATACCTATGGAGTTTCTCTCAACATTGCTTCCTGACCCTGCTAGTTTAGGTGAACGAACTAAAGGTAAAACCAATATTGGTATCTATGCCCAAGGTATAAAAGATGGAAAAGATAAAACTGTATATATCTATCAAGTAAGTGATCATGAAAAATGTTATGATGAGGTAATGAGCCAAGCTGTTAGCTATACTACTGGAGTTCCTGCTATGATTGGAGCTAAACTAATATTAGAGGGTGTTTGGAGTGATAAAGGAGTATTTAATATGGAAGAGTTTGACCCTGACCCATTTATGGAGGAGTTAAATAAACAGGGGCTACCATGGCAGATTATAGAAAAATAATATTGGCTATAGTTTTGATATTTAATATAATTCAAGCAAAAGAGTTACTAAAAGGGTTTGTATCTGTTCAAAATATAATCCCAAATATAGAATTAGATTTAAGATATTATAGTACTAATAATTTTATCAAAAAATTTTCAAGAAAACCCCGTTCTCTAAGACGGGGATGAATTGAAAAGAGACATTAAA
>JANTFF010000159.1 GCA_024763575.1 Sulfurovum sp. | reverse complement strand
TACCATTCACTTTTGCCAAATCTAGTCATAAAATGGAAAAACTCTTTAATCTCATTATGAGGCATATTATAAAAATATCTAGCAATTTCTCTATCTGCAAATTGATATAGTAGAATAGTTATAATAATTGTTAATATAAAAAATATATAGTCTATTGTTTTGAACATTAAAAACCTTAGGTGTAAATTCCAAAAATAGTATCACATTTTTTTTAAATTTGTGTTAAAATACTTTTTATTTTAAATATCAAAGGTCAAATATGACAAATAGACAATTTTATATATTTATATTTTTATATACAATAGCACTATTTTATTTAGCAATAGAGTTACCTATTGGTCCAAATGAAGCCAAAGTATTTTATACCGATACCAAACTACTACACTATGCTACTCATTTATGTAGTGACTTTTTTGGTAATGGATTGGATTTTCGTTTACCTTTTCTAATATTTGGTCTTTTGAATATATATCTTTTTTTCGTAATGAGTAAAATATATTTCAAACAAGATAGCCAAAGCTATTTAGCTACAACAATTTTTGCACTATTACCTGGTATTATTACAGCATCAGTGATAGTTAATATTGCTGTGTTTGTCATTACATTGGTCTTGGGGTTCATTATTTTACATGCGAACAGACAGATAGTAGGAGAGGGAGTTGTGATGCTCTTACTTCTGTTTGTTCATGATGCTTCTGTTATATTTTTCATATCTTTATCTATATATTTTGCTTTTAAGCGAGATAGTAAACTCTTTGGTATCTCTATACTATTGACTGCTATTAGTCTGTTATATTTTAATGGATTAGATATTGGAGGTAAACCAAAGGGTAAATTTTTGGAGCTTTTGGGGCTTTATGTGGCTCTATTTTCTCCTTTGGTATTTATCTATTTTTTTTATGCACTATATAGAATTTGGCTTCGTGAGAAAAAAGATATATTGTGGTATATCTCATTTACAGCATTTGTTTTATCTATTCTACTCTCTTTGCGTCAGCAGGTCATTATGACCGATTTTGCTCCTTATGTTATTGTAGCTGTTGTTTTGATGGTAGTTGTTTATAATAAAACTCTATTAGTAAGACTTCCTCAATTTCAAAAAGGGTATAGATTAGGATATAAAATTGTTATGGGTTCACTAATTTTTAGCTCTTTGATTATTATATTTCATAAGCCTCTTTTTTATCTCTTAAAAGATAAAACAGAACATTTTGCTTATCCGTTTTATAAACCATATTGGATAAAATTAGAATTATCCAATATAGGGCAAAATTGTTACACTGCCAAACGCAAAAAAATACAGTACCAATTAAAATATTATGGGATAAATGAGTGCAAAGATACAGATGTTCCTAAAATACACAATTAAACAAAACTTATAGTGACAATTCGTATCAAAAATATAAAATATACTCACCTAATGGTAGAATTACCCAACACATTCAATAAAGGAGAACTCGATGGCTCAAAAAGCGATTAGAGAGTACGACGGTAAAGCAATATTTGCCAGACATTGGAACGAATATTTTGATGGTTTTCATTATGGATTTAAATCAGTATTGGTAACCAGTGGAGATGAATTAAGAGAAAAAGCAAAACAACATGGCTTTGAATGGCTAAACCAAGAAGCTTTGGTTGCTAAGCCTGATATGCTATTTGGAAAAAGAGGTAAAAACGACCTCGTTCTATTTAGAACAACAAAGCCAGGTGATGTTACTTTAGATGAAGCTGCAAGTTGGATTGATGAAAAACAGTCACATGATGTAACACTTCTTTCTGGCGAAAAAGGTCACTTGACACACTTTATTGTTGAGCCATTTACTCCTCATACACAAGACCAAGAGTATTATATCTCTGCAACAACAGTTGGTGAAGATGATGTTCTTTTCATGTCAGCAGAAGGTGGTATGGAAGTTGAAGAGGGTTGGGATGATAAAGTAAATGAAGTTCATGTTCCAATCAATATGTCAGATGCTGACATGGAAAAAGTAGTAAAAGCACACATTCCTAAAGATATTCCAGATGCTAACAAAGCTGCATTTGCATCATTTGCTATTCAATTCTTTAAGTTCTATAGAGATATGAACTTTGCATATTTAGAAATAAATCCAATCGTTATGCTTGATAATGGCGAGATGGCTATTCTTGACCTTGTAGCAAGACTTGATGATACAGCAGGATTTATGATGAGAGATGCTTGGGGTGATATAGAGTTCCCAACAGCTTTTGGTATGGAAGATATGTCTGATGAAGAGAAAGCCATTGCAGATGCTGATAGCAAGTCAGGTGCTTCATTGAAATTAACTATTCTTAACCCAACTGGTCGAATTTGGACAATGGTTGCAGGTGGTGGTGCATCGGTTGTATATGCTGATACTATTGCTGATTTTGCAGGTGTTGAAGATTTGGCAAACTATGGTGAGTATAGTGGAGGTCCAACAACTGGTGAGACTAAATTCTATGCAGAGACTATTTTTGACTTGATGACAAGATATGATGACCCTAGAGGTAAAGTACTTATTATTGGTGGTGCTATTGCTAATTTTACAGATGTGGCTAAAACATTTACAGGTATTATTCAAGCATTTGAGATTTATGCAGAGAAACTAAAAGCACATAAAACTGTAATATATGTAAGAAGAGGTGGACCAAACTATGAAAAAGGTCTAAAAGATATTAAAGAAGCTGCCGATAGACTAGGTCTTGATATTCATGTTTATGGACCAGAGACACATGTTACTGACATCGTGCGTATGGCACTAGAAGCGTAGGGAGAAGATAAGAATGTCAAAATTATATACTAAAGATACACAAGCAATTTTTTGGAATAACAACAAAACAGCAATTCAAAGAATGTTAGATTATGATTATACTATTGGTAGAGATACACCATCAGTTGCAGGAATTGTAGCACCAACATCTGGAAATAAGTTTGAGAAATTTTTCTATGGGCCAGATGAGATTATGGTTCCTCTATATAAATCAACAGCTGATGCGAAAAAAGAGCAACCTCAAGCAGATGTTTTACTAAACTTTGCATCGTTTAGAACAGCTTACGATGTGGTTATGGAAGCATTAGAGATTGGTGGATTTAAATCTATTATGGTTACAGCAGAAGGTATTCCTGAAAGACTTGCTAGAGTTATGAACCAAGCAGCTAGAGATGCAGGTGTTACAGTAATTGGACCAGCAACTGTTGGTGCTATTGCTCCTGGTGCATTCAAGATTGCAAATATTGGTGGAACCATTGAGAATATCGTAAACTCTAAACTACACCGTGCAGGTTCATGTGGACTTGTAACGCGTTCAGGTGGTCTATTTAATGAGCTAAGTAATATTATCGCTATCAATGCTGATGGTATTGCAGAGGGTGTTGCTATTGGTGGAGATAGATTTGTAGGTTCTGTATTTATTGA
>JANTFF010000158.1 GCA_024763575.1 Sulfurovum sp. | reverse complement strand
TAGAATATTTAATATGTATGGAGGAGATGACCACTTCTCTATTGTATCAAAAATAGTTAATGCTTATAAAAACAGAGAAACACTTAATATCTTCAATAAAGGAACTGCTACAAGGGATTTTATCCATATATGCGATGCGGTAGAGGTTTATAGAGTACTACTACAAGATAAAATCAATGCCAATATTATAAATCTAGGTAGAGGGATAGAGATGTCTGTATCAAACCTACTTGAATTTTTGGAAAAACATAATATACATATCAAAACCAAAAGTAAATCAAGAAGTGAACTTAAAAAATCCACTGCTGATGTGACTAAACTTTTAGAGATAATGGGTGAGAGAGAATTTATACAAATTAGTGACTTTTTATTAGAAAAAATAAAAGAAAATTAATTAGTGCTTGATTTATTTTTGAGTTTATCCTCTGGCACAGCCTCTTTATATTTACAAGTTTTTTCTATACACTCATAAAATTCACCACTTTTTAAAACTTTGTGAACAACCATTCCCCCACAAGTTGGACATTTCCACTCTTGGGGTTCACCATTGGTTATAAATCTACATTTTGGATAGTTACTACATCCATAGAATTTTCCTCTTTTTCCCTCTTTTTCCAAGATTTTAGAACCACATTTTGGACATGGTATTTTTAACTCTTTTGGTGGGATTAATGGTTTGGCATTTTTACATTTTGGATATGCTGAACATGCCAAAAATTTACCTCTTTTACTATCTTTGATTACCATAAACGCACCACATTTATCACATTTTATATCTGTTTTTTCAGGTTCTGGTGGTGCATTTCCATCTAAATCAGTAGTATATTTACATTTTGGAAAATTACTACATGCTATAAACTCACCATATCTTCCTTTTCGTCGTAGAAGTTCACTACCACATTTTGGACACATCTCTCCTGTAGGGATTGCCATTTTTTTACTTTTGATATTGGCTTTTCCATTGGTTATTTTTTGCATAAAAGGTTCATAAAATTCTGATAATAGTTTCTGCCAATCTAGTTTACCCTCATCTATCTCATCTAATTGAGCTTCCATATTTGAGGTAAATGAGCTATCAACTATCTCTGAAAAATGTTCTTCTAACATTTCAATAACAGTAAATGCTATCTCTGTAGGGTGTATTCGTTTCTTCTCTATCTCAATATATTTTCGTGCTTGTAATATACTTATAGTTGGTGCATAAGTACTAGGTCTCCCAATTCCTAATGACTCTAGTTTTTTGATGAGACTTGCCTCATTATATCTAGCAGGTGGTTCGGTAAAGTGTTGTTCTGATTTTATATCATCTAGTGTTACTTTTTGACCTTTTTTTAATTGGGGTAATAGTTTATCTTTTTCACTATAACCTGTTACTTTATAGAAACCATCAAAAAGGAGTTTTCGTCCACTTGCTTTAAAGATACTTTTTTGACCTTTGAATAGTAGCGTTTGAGACTCTAATCTTGCTGGGGTCATTTGAGATGCTAAAAAACGGTTATATATCAATCTATATAGTTTAAATTCATCTGCACCTAGATAGTCTTTTGCAATCATAGGTGTAAAATCTATCATAGTTGGACGAATTGCTTCGTGTGCCTCTTGCGCTCCTTTGGATTTACTAGCATAAAACTTTGGTTTTGTAGGTAGATAATCTTTTCCAAAAGTATCATCTATATACTCTCTAGCTTTCTCTACTGCCTCTTTTGCAAGATTGAGACTATCTGTTCTCATATAAGTAATAACACCCATATTACCTTTGTCTGTTTTGACACCTTCATATAGCTTTTGGGCTACCATCATGGTTTTTTTGGGTGAAAATCCAAGTTGTGTTGATGCTGATTGTTGCAAAGTAGAGGTCATAAATGGTGGTGGTGTTTTGCTTTTTCTCTCTTTTTTCTCTAATGACTCGACTACAAAACTCTCATTCTTTGTAGATTGAACAATCTCATTAGCCATTTTTTCATTTTTGATAGTTAGTTTATCTATTTTTTGACCATTAAATTCAAAAATAGATGACTCTATATCTTTCTCAAATAAACCATCTATCGACCAATACTCTTGTGGTTTAAATGCTTTTATCTCTCTTTCTCTATCTACTACTATTTTAAGTGCTGAACTTTGAACTCTTCCTGCACTTAGACCTTTTTGGATTTTACTAGCTAATAGAGGTGAGAGTTTATATCCTACTATTCTATCTAGTAATCTTCTAGCTTGTTGTGCATTAACTGCATCCATATCAATATCTCGTGGGTTTTCTAGTGCATGTTTTATAGCTGTTTTTGTAATCTCATGAAATACAATTCGGGGTAGTGTTGTTGGGTCTTTTTTAATAGCCATAGCAATATGGTATCCAATTGCCTCTCCCTCTCTATCCTCATCTGTTGCTATATATATAGTCTCTGCTTTTTTAGATAATGTTCTTAGCTCTTTTACTGTAGGATTTACCTCTCTAGGGATTGAATATTTTGGAACAAATAGACCATTTTCATCAACAGTAATACCAAAAGAGCTTTTTGGTAAATCACGAATATGACCTTTTGATGCGACAACTTTATAGTTTCTGCCAAGAAAATTACTAATAGTTCTGGCTTTTGCTGGGGACTCAACGATAATTAGATTTTTCATTATATACAACACCCTATAGAAATTAGATTTTGAAATTGTAGCGAAAAATATATTAAGTTACTTAAGCTTTAAATAACTTTATATTTTATTATTATTTCTATTTTAAGTATTTTGTTAATCTATTTTTTGTTATACTTCATTAAAAATTGGGGTTAAAAATGAATATTCTTATTTATCTATTAATAGCTGTGGCTATAACTGTTTCTCTTTTCTATATGAGTATCAAGTTTAGAACTTTTTTTGATATAAAAAAGGCATCTCTAACAAATGCAGAAGAGTGTAGAAAAGTTAAATTAAAAGAGCTATTTGATAATTGGTACTACTTTTTTTGGTCTAATCCAATGAGATTTGTATGGATTTCAATATTTGTTATATTCTTGATACTTTTAGGTATTGCTTTTGGTACTTTTTGGTGGGTATTGGCTAGTGTATTTTTTACATTACTTTATATTCCATTTTTAATTTTTGCTAGAAAAAGTTATATTTGGTTTCCTGTAGAGGCTAAAAAGAGATTAACAGATTTTGAAGAGGCAATTGTAAATGGTATCAAAAAAGAGGTTACTTTTGAAGGTGATAATATACAGAGTTTTTCTAATCAAGATGAAGAGTTTGATACAGAACCTAAGATTTTCTCATTTCCTGTGAATGTAACAAAGTTTGATTATCCTATATTTGAGACACGAGCTTCCAAAAAACCTGTAGTCAAAACAAGAAAATTAGAATTTTTGATTTTATCTCGTGAATACTTTAGTATATGTAAAGGTGCTACTGAATTTAATCTATTAGAACCCAAA
>JANTFF010000157.1 GCA_024763575.1 Sulfurovum sp. | reverse complement strand
CTAAATTTAGGATTAAACTCAAAAGCCTTTCGTGTTCAGACTCGTTGGAGTTTGCTAGTTAGGAAGCCTCTAGCTCTTTAGCTAGAGGTAGTTCACAAAAAAACTGCTAAAATTGCACCAACTTGGTATGTTCACGAGGCTTATAATTGGATTGATTTCTTTTGGACTACTGACTTAAAGGATTAATATGATTTTAATGATAGATAATTATGATAGTTTTACCTATAATGTAGTGCAGTACTGTTTAGAGTTGGGGGCAAATTTAAAAGTTATTCGTAATGATGAACTAACAGTGGAGCAGATAAAAGAGTTAAATCCCCAAAAGATTATAATCTCTCCAGGTCCTGCTACTCCAAATGAGGCAGGTGTCACATTAGATGTTATAAAAGAGTTTTCTGATACTACACCTATATTTGGTATATGTTTGGGGCATCAGAGTATCGCACAAACTTTTGGTGGTGAGGTTATTCGAGCTAAAAATATGATGCATGGAAAGACTTCACAAGTTGAGGTAGATAGAGATACTATTGTATTTGATGGTTTGCCAAAAGAGTTTAGAGCTACACGGTATCACTCTTTGACTGTAAACAAGGATAATGTACCTGATAATATTATTGTCACCTCTCATAGCAAAGATGATAATGAGATAATGTCACTAGAGATAAAAGATAAGCCAATTTATGGTGTTCAATTTCACCCTGAATCTATTATGAGTGAGTATGGACATGAGATGTTGGATAATTTTTTGAAATTATAAAATAGCTCCAATAAATGAAGAAAAAGCAGTAATTAGAAAAAATAGTATAGAAAAAGCTACCCCCCCATCTGCATCTATTCCTAGTAGAGTTAAGCCATATAAAAAGGTTAACTCTCTAACTCCAACTCCTCCTATACTAATAGGTAAAACAGCCACTACTGATGAGATTAGAAATAGAGTCAAGAATATAATCATATTACTATTATATCCAATAGCATAAACTATAAAAAAGGCACTAACTAACTGTAGTAGTTGCACAAGTGAACCTAGTAGTGTAGTTTTGAAAAATATCTCTATATAGCCTTTGAAAAAATATATATTAATTAGATAAAATATAGGAAATATTGTTATAACTCCAACTATAGCTACCCAATCAAGCCATATATATTTATGATAAAAATCACTACCAATAAAAAGTAATCCTGTAAAAAAGAGTAGGGGGATAAGTCCACTAAGTCTATCTAACAAGGTTGCAGTAATAAGTGTAGATACTTTGGTGTTATGAGATTTTTTTAATAGATAGATTTTATATCCATCTCCTCCAACTCCACCTGGTAAAAATAGATTATAAAACATACCTATATAGTAGAGTTTTAGAGCATAAAGTTGGGATATTTTTACCCCAATATGAGCAAAATATATATTAAGTCGAATAGAACTTAAAATTTTTGATAGATTAAAAAAGAGAAAAGCTAAAAGTAGATACCAAATATTAGCATGGATAACAATCTTTTGAACCTCTTTTAGCTCTACTTTGGAAAAGACAAAATATATAGCTATAAAAGTTAGTATAATTTTTATAGCTATTTTTAGTATCTTTTTATTTATCGTTACCAACAAATATCTCTTTGATTATATATGGAGTTTTGTTTTGTGACTCATAATAGGTACGCATAATTAGTTCAGACAAAAATCCTGTAGTAATTAGTTGAATACCTGCAATCAGAAGTACAATACCCAAAGTCAATAGTGGTCGTCCTCCAATATCATTACCCAAAAATTTTAGAATTAATAGATAGAAACTTATAATAAATCCAGCTCCAAAAGAGGCAACACCCAAACCTCCAAATAGATGCATAGGTTTTGTTTTGTACTTTTGCATAAATAGCATAAGTAGCAGGTCACTTACTACTTTGAAAGTTCTACCTATTCCATATTTGGACTCTCCATGTATTCGTGCATGATGTTTTACATCCATCTCTACTATTTTAGCTCCATACATTTTAGCAAGTACAGGTATAAATCTATGTAACTCTCCATATAGTCCTAGGTTTTTAGCTACATCACTTTTATATACTTTTAGTGTACATCCGTAATCA
Source organism: Sulfurovum sp. (assembly GCA_024763575.1). Lineage (GTDB taxonomy): Bacteria > Campylobacterota > Campylobacteria > Campylobacterales > Sulfurovaceae > UBA1140. The sequence continues at coordinate 1,353 of JANTFF010000157.1, read as the reverse complement.
TTTAGATATACTTTTGTGGTTTTACGGATAATCCAATTTGCTATTTTACTTGGAATTTTACGCAAGAACATACCATCTTGTCTTTTGAGTCGTCTTCCTGCTACTACATCCCAACCCTCATTTTCTAGTTTGGCTATCATTAGTGGAATATCTGTTGGGTCATTTTGTAAATCTCCATCAATTGTAGCTATTAGTTCACCCTCGGCTACCTCAATCCCTGCTGACATAGCTTGAGTCTGTCCACAGTTACGATTAAATACCAAAATTTTGGTTCTCTCATCTGCTAACTCTTTCATTTTGGCTACTGTATTGTCTGTTGAGCCATCATCAACTAGTATAAACTCATAATCTATATCCTTTAGGGCTTCTCTAACTGCTTGGAATAGAGGGGCTACATTTTCCTCTTCATTCATCATTGGAACTACTAGTGAGAGTTTTTTCATTGTTTTTCTACCTTTATTAGTGCAAATCCATTTTTTCTATAGAGTGTTTGGTATGCTTTGAAATCTTTTAGTTTTGGAACTTTGGTAAATACTATATCTCCTATTTTAGGTTTGGCTTTGGAGACTAGACCCTCATAATATACATTAAATGATGGAGTATTTACTTTATATGCAATTATATCTTTATATCCTCTACTTTTAGCTAATTCTCCTGCCTCTTTGATAGGTTGTTGCATTAGTTTTCCATATGTTGGTATAACTATATAGTTGACCATAATTATCATAGATAGAGCTATTGATAATAGTATAGTATCATTGGATTTTATTTTTTTATATACCCAAAGCAAAAATATAATGAGTAGTATAATTGATACTCTATACCATATATCAAATGTATTATAAGCATTTTTGATAAGTACGACGGCTAATTTATCTCTAATATACTCTTGTAGAGTAGTAGCAATATCAGGCAAAAATAGTAATAGTATCAAAAATCCTATCAATGGGTAGAACAACCATTTTTTATTAATATTACTCTGTATATATAAAGCAGATAAAATAAATATAGGGGTATAGCCATATATTATATAGTGAGGTAGTTTAGTTCCAGAAAAAGAGAAAAATATAAATACAAAAGCAAACCATATAAATAGATATAGTTTTAAATCATCTTTTATATAACTTTTCACTCCACCAATAGCTCTAATAACAAAATAAGTAAAAGGCATCATACCAATAAGAAGTACAGGTATAAAATAAAATATGCTTCCACTATGTGTCTACATTGCCGAACTAAAACGGCTTAGATTATGTTTGAAAAAAAATCCATTTATAAAAGCATCTCCTTGAGCCATATATTCAGCTATATACCAAGGCAGGGCTACAGCTAAAAATATTAAAATACCTATAG
>JANTFF010000156.1 GCA_024763575.1 Sulfurovum sp. | reverse complement strand
TAACATTTAGCGTTAAAAATAAAATAATTAATATTACAATTATATCCCATCTCTAAACAAAACTTGCTAAAATTATAAATTACAAAAAAATAATAAATTTTTAAAAAGGAAAAAAGATGAAAGTATTATTAATAAAAGATGTAAAAAGCTTAGGTAAAAAAGGTGAAATAAAAGAGGTAAAAGATGGCTATGGTCAAAACTTTTTAATTGCCAAAGGTATGGCAAAACTAGCTACACCTGATGTTGTGGCTAAATGGAAAGCAGAGCAAGAAGAAAAAGCAAAAGAGTTAGCTGATGAGGTAGAGAGATTTACAAAAGAGAAAAAAATTCTTGAAGAGAATAAAATAGTTATAACTAAAAAATCAGCTCCAGTAGGAATACAAGGTTCTGTAAAAAAAGATGATATAGCTAAAGCTATTGAAGATAGATTAAATATTACGGTTGATAAAAAACATGTTGAACTCAAAAAAGCTATAAAAACTACAGGTGAGTTTAAAATAGATGTTAAATTTGGTCATGGAATTCATGCAATAGTTACTGTAGAAGTGGTAGGAGAGTAGTTCGTGTTTGATGCAACAACAATCCTCGCATATAAAGGCGAGGATAGTGCAGTAATCGGTGGTGATGGTCAGGTTACCTTTGGAAATACTATACTAAAAGGAAATGCCACCAAAATTCGTACTCTCTATCATGGTGAGATTTTGGCAGGATTTGCAGGAAGTACAGCTGATGCATTTAATCTATTTGATATGTTTGAGACTATTCTTAATGATAAAAAAGGCGATTTGCTAAAATCCGTAATAGAGTTCTCTAAAATGTGGAGAAAAGATAAACATCTTCGACAATTAGAAGCTATGATGTTAGTTCTAAATAAAAAACATATATTTATACTATCAGGAACAGGTGATGTAGTTGAACCTGAAGATGGTAAGATAGCCTCAATTGGAAGTGGTGGAAACTATGCCTTGTCATCAGCTAGAGCATTAGATAAACATGCAAATATGTCTGCTAGAGATTTAGTAGAAGAGAGCCTAAAAATTGCAGGGGAACTCTGCATATATACAAATACAAATATAAAATTATTGGAGCTTTAATTGAGTAACACAGTATCAACCAATCTCACACCAAAAGAGATTGTTTCATTTTTGGATAAATATGTCATTGGTCAAAACAATGCCAAAAAAACAATAGCCGTAGCATTGCGTAACCGTTATAGGAGATTACAACTTAATGAAGATTTACAAAAAGATGTAATGCCTAAAAATATATTGATGATAGGTAGTACAGGGGTAGGTAAAACAGAGATTGCTAGACGACTATCTACTATGATGAGATTACCATTTGTCAAGGTAGAGGCTAGTAAATATACAGAAGTTGGTTTTGTAGGGCGAGATGTAGAATCAATGATAAGAGATTTGGCTGCTAATGCTCTATCTATAGTTAGAGAAGACCAAAATGAACTTAATCAAGATAAGATAGAGGCGTATGTAGAAAATAAAATTATAGAAAAGCTACTACCCCCACTTCCAACAGGAGCTAGTGTTACGAAATTAGAAGATTATGAAAAATCATTCGCAAAAATGCAAAAAAAGTTTGAAAAAGGTGAGTTAGACCATCTAAAAATAGAGGTTGATTTACCAGCTCCTACTATAGATGTATCAACAGGAGGAAATGTACCTCCAGAGATGGCAAATGTCCAAGAGTCTATTATTAAAGTAATAGGTGGACTAAATAAAAAAGGTAAGAAAAAAGAGGTAACAGTCAAAGAAGCTAAAAAGATATTAGCACAAGAGGCAAGTAGTGAACTATTTGATGAAGATAAACTAAAAGATTTAGCTATCAAAAAAATAGAGCAGGGTGGTATAGTATTTATAGATGAAATAGATAAAATTGCAGTACCAGCTAACTCTAATTCAAGACAAGACCCAAGCAAAGAGGGAGTACAAAGAGATTTACTACCAATAGTAGAAGGTTCGAATGTCCAAACACGAATAGGAATGGTAAAAACAGACCATATACTGTTTATCGCTGCAGGTGCATTTCATCTAAGTAAACCAAGTGACCTCATCCCTGAACTTCAAGGTCGTTTCCCTCTTAGAGTAGAACTTGATAGTTTAGATGCAGAGGCACTGTATAGAATTCTAACAGAACCTAAAAACTCACTAGTCAAACAGTATAAAGCCCTATTAGGTGTAGAGGGAGTTGAATTAGTATTTGATGAAAAAGCTTTACAAAGTATTGCTAACTATTCAGCCCTAGCCAATGAAAAAACAGAAGATATAGGTGCTAGACGATTACATACTATTATGGAAAAGATAGTAGAAGATATTAGTTTCAATGCTGATGAGTTTGCAGGAGAGCAATATACTATTGATGAGGTACTTATTGAGGAAAAACTTGATAAAGTAGTTGATAGTGAGGATACAACAAGGTATATTTTATAATAATGGAAAACAAAACAAAGTCAGGCTTTATAGCTGTAGTAGGACGACCCAATTCAGGTAAGAGTACACTACTGAACCATCTAATTGGTGAAAAACTAGCTATGGTCTCCAAAAAAGCACAAGCCACACGAAAACGAATGAATATAATTGTAATGCATGAGGGTCATCAACTTATTTTTGTAGATACTCCTGGTATTCATAAAAAAGAGCGACTCATTAATGAGTTTATGCTAGAAGAGGCTCTTAAAGCTATGGGTGATAGTGATTTGATTATTTTCTTGGCTCCTATTACTGATAAATTAGATGAATATGAGAAGTTTTTAGCATTAGATGAGTCAAAAAGAAGATCTAAACATATAGTCCTTCTAACCAAAATAGATTTTGTGAGACAAGGGGATATACTCAAAAAGCTTGGTGAGTATCAAAAGTATCAAGATAGATTTGAAGCTATTATTCCATTTTCTGTTAACAAAAAGGTAGGAAAACAGGCTCTACTTAATGAAGTTATCAAATATTTACCCCAGTCTCCTGCATTTTTTGATACTGATATAATGACTACAGATAATATTCGTGATATATACAAAGAGTTAATCCGTGAATCTGTATTTGAAAATCTAAGTGATGAGATACCCTATGAATCAGATGTAACTATTGAAAAGATAGATGAATCTGATGAGTTAGATAGAGTTTATGCCACAATTGTTGTAGAAAAAGAGACTCAAAAAGGTATTATCGTAGGAAACAGAGGTGAGGGTATAAAACGAGTTGGTAAATTTGCACGACAACAGCTTGAAATATTCTCTGGAAAAAAGATATATCTTGATTTACATGTCTCTGTCAAAAAGGGTTGGAGTAAATCTCGTGATGGATTAGAAGACCAAGGATACATTTTTTAACTCTATTTAACTATCTCATCATATATTCTTAAAAAATATTTTAAATAAACATTATCTGTTATTATTATTATATTTTTATAAGAATATATATC
>JANTFF010000155.1 GCA_024763575.1 Sulfurovum sp. | reverse complement strand
TAAAGTTTCTAGGTAAGGTGAAACTTGGAATATAGAAATATCATAAATAGAGCTAAAAATTCTGTTTTCTATGATTTTCTATTGAAAAAGATACTATCCAAATGGATACCTAAACTCTATTTATTCTCTTTTGGTAAATGAGCCATACGAGACTCCATACCATTCTCTTCTTCAAACTCTTTTATAATAGATTGAACAGTATCTCCCTCTATTACTTCTACATCAAGTAGTATAGATGCCATATTTTCAATCGCACCATTATACTCATTTAATGTTGTTTTGACATACTCATATCGTTCATACAATGTTTTTTTGATAAATGCATCTATCTCTTCTGCCATTTTTTCACTAAAGTCATTGCTAACCATTCCACCACCAAGGAAACTACTTTGTTGTCTTGATAAAACCATTAGTCCTGCTACATCAGTCATACCATAAACCATTACCATATCTTTGAGTATGGCAGTTGCTCTATCAAGGTCATTTCCTGCCCCAATAGATATATCATTCAAAAATACCTCCTCAGCTGCTCGTCCACCCAACAGAACATCAATTTGAGCCATAAGTTCATGTCTTTGAATAGCCAATTTATCCTCTTCATCAGGAAGATGTAGTGTATATCCAGCAGCACCTAATCCTCTAGGAATAATAGAGACTTTGGTAACCCTAGTTGAACCTTTAGTAAGCTCTGCCATAAGTGCATGACCACTCTCATGGTATGCAACTACTTGTTTATCTTGGTCTGATAGTTTTTTATTTTTTCTCTCTAATCCTACAAATGCTCTCTCAATAGCCTCTAATAGTTCATCTTGCTCAATAGTTTTTTTGTTTCTCCTACCAGCTAATAGTGCTGACTCATTTATAATATTTGCCAAATCAGCACCTGCCATACCTGCTGTCTGTTTAGCTACCACCTCCAAATCTACACTATCATCTAGTTTTACATCTTTGGAGTGAACTTTCAAAATCGCTAACCGTCCTGCATAATCAGGCTTATCAACAAGAACTTGTCTATCAAATCGACCAGCTCTAAGCAATGCAGCATCAAGAGTTTCAGGTCTATTGGTTGCTCCTAATACAATAACAGGTGTATCAGTTCCAAATCCATCCATTTCTGCTAGAAGTTGATTAAGAGTCTGTTCTCTCTCATCATTTCCACCCATTTGACCACCACTAGCACGGCTTTTACCAATAGCATCAATTTCATCTATAAATACAATAGATGGAGCAGACTTTTTAGCTTGTTCAAAAAGGTCTCGCACACGACTAGCACCAACACCTACAAACATCTCAATAAAACTAGAACCACTTACTGAAAAGAATGGTACATCAGCTTCACCTGCAACAGCTTTTGCCAAAAGTGTTTTACCTGTACCTGGAGGTCCTACAAGAAGTAAACCTTTTGGAATTTTAGCACCTAGTTCAATATATCGTTCAGGATATTTCAAGAAATCAACAATCTCAACCACCTCATCTTTTGCCTCTTGGACACCTTGAACATCATCAAACTTCACATCTGGTTTTTCTGAACTAATATTTTTTCCAACTTTTCCAGCACCTAGTATTCCACCCATACCTTTGGACATTTTTTTAGCCAAAAAGAGCCATATACCCAAAAAGATAAATATAGGCAACAACATACTAATAATTTGAGAGACTATACCCTCTCCAATACGCCCTTCATAAGTGATATTTCTATCTTCGAGTAGAGGAATAAGTTTATCATCAAAAGCTGGAACATTTCCTGCTACAAATTTAATCGTTCCTGTTTTATCAATAGCTTCAAGTGTACTACTTGTTATCTTAACAGAGCTTACTTTATCATCTTTAATATATTTTTTAATGTCAGAGTATTTTACATGTTCTGTTTTTCTTATTTTGGGATTACCCATAAGTTCAGATAGCCCTGTATCACCTTCACCTGCAAATGATTTAAAAAGAATAATAATAACTACTGAAAAAACTGCAAATGCCAATAGAGGATTGTCATTAAAAAAGTTATTGTTCTTATTATCATTATTGTTTGGATTACTGTTTGGATTATTCATTATATTTTTTTATTTTCCTTATTTGTTTGTATATATAAGTGTTACCCACTCATCTTTTTGTTTTCTCTCTAATAATTTTAAGTCACTATAAACTTTAGTTACTTGTGACTCCTTTTTATCTAAAATACCTGAAAGTATCAATATACTATCTTTTTTTAGCACCTTTTTGAGGTCATTTACTATAAATTTAAGCACATCAGCAATAATATTAGCGATAACTATATCATATTTACCACTAGCTTGATTGGCTGAACCTTCCCATAGTTCATCGTAATCAACTTTATTTAGTTTAAAATTGGACTCACAACTATCAACTGAAATTGGGTCTGTATCACATAGTTCTACTTTAGCACCTAGCTTTGTACAAGCTAATCCTAAAATTCCAGAACCACACCCCACATCTAAAACTCTATTATTTATATGAACATACTTTTCAATAGCCTCCAAACAAGAAAATGTTGTAGCATGATGACCTGAACCAAATGCTAAAGCAGGGTCAATTTTAATATTAACTTTGCCATTTTGAGGTGAATACCAACTTGGATATATATAAAACTTTCCAACCTCTATAGGTTCTATAGAACTTTTATACTTCTGTATCCAATCCTCATTATCTTTTTGTTCTATTTTGTACTCTATATCTATAGGACTACCCAAACTTCCAATCAAAGAGTTAACAGCATCTTTAATAAACTCAACACTATTTTCACTTCTAACTATAATCTTGCCTCTACCTATCTCTACCCCATCACCTGCAATATTAGCAATAAAATCAGCTATAAACTCTACAAAATCATCTTTTAGAGTTAGTGTCAACTCATAATATTTATCTTTCATTCTATCTCCTTGACCAATTTGAATGCCTCTTGTAAATCTAAAGTCCCCTCATAAAAGGCTTTGCCCACAATAGTACCATCAATATTAGCCTCTATTAGTTTTTTAATATCTTCAATATCTTTTAGTCCACCACTAGCAATAGTCTCTACTCCACTAGCTCTTTTTATATCTAAGGTAAAATCTATATTTACCCCACTAAGCATTCCATCTCGCCCAACATCAGTACAGATTATAGCCTCAACCCCTGCATTTGCAAACTCACAAGCAAGGTCAGTAGCTCTCATATTAGAAACTTCTCCCCAACCCTCAACAGCCACCATACCATCAATAGCATCAATACCTACAACTATAGGGTATTTACTAGCCATATCTTTTACAAATTGTGGGTCTTTGAGTGCAATAGAACCTAAGATTAGTCTATCAATTCCTAGCTTTAGATACATTTGAATAGTCTCTTCATCTCTAATTCCACCACCCAATTCTAACTTTAGGTTACAGTTTTGTCGAATTTTTTTAATCTGCTCTAAGTTCTCAGGCTTACCTGCAAATGCTCCATTTAAATCAACCAAATGTACCCATTCACTTCCAAGCTCTTCAAATCGTTTGGCTACTTGCCATGGTTCATCTGAGTATATTTT
>JANTFF010000154.1 GCA_024763575.1 Sulfurovum sp. | reverse complement strand
ATTATCCCTAAAGAGACAAAATACTCAATTGTGTTACCCAAAAAAGAGATGATAAACTCTATCAAAATGATAACAGCTATATCTCAAGAGATAAAAATTACTTTTACTAAAAGCTCCATAATTTTTAATTCATTAGCTCCTGATAATATTCAAGCTAAAACAGAACTTATTATTTCAACACCATTAGATAATTTTGAATTAAATGTTAATAGTCGTTATCTATTGGATTTTATTTCGCAGGTAGAGGATAATGAATTTGAAATTTTATTAAATGAACCAACTCTCCCCTTTGTTTTAAAGGAGAAAAAGTTTATAACTGTTATAATGCCGATTATTGTTTAATTTTTAGGAAAATAGATGTCAGATAATCAAACCAAATATATTTTTGTTACAGGAGGAGTTCTTAGCTCTCTAGGTAAAGGGATAACAGCTGCGAGTATAGGAACTCTTTTAAAACACTCTGGTTTTAGAGTAGGTGTACTTAAATTAGACCCATATATCAATGTTGACCCAGGAACCATGTCACCACTAGAGCATGGAGAGGTGTTTGTAACTAAAGATGGAGCTGAAACAGATTTAGATTTAGGTCACTATGAAAGATTTTTGGATAACTCTTTAACTCAAAATAATAATTTTACTACAGGTCAAATCTATAAAACAGTTATTGAAAATGAGAGACAAGGTAAATATTTAGGAAAAACTATTCAGATAGTTCCTCATATTACCAATGAGATAAAAGAGAGAATAATATTAGCAGGTGAACCAAAAGATATACTTATAGTCGAACTAGGTGGAACTACAGGAGATATGGAGGGTATGCCATTTCTTGAAACTATTAGACAAATGAGACATGAACTTGGTAAAAATAGAGTAATGAATATTCATGTGACACTATTGCCTTATATACGAACTGCTGATGAACTCAAAACAAAACCAACTCAACACTCTGTTCAAGAGCTTAGAAGAATAGGTATTACACCTCAAATGCTTATACTAAGAGCCGAAGAGAGAATTCCAAATGATATTAGAAAAAAAATAGCATTTACCTGTGACATTGACGAAGACTCTGTTATAGAGGCAATAGATGCCCCTACAATCTACGAGGTTCCTTTAAACTTCAAAATCCAAGAGATACTAAGCCCAATAGCTAAACAGCTCAAATTAGGCGATTTAAAGCCTAATATGCAAGAGTGGTCAGGATTAGTTAGAAAAATATTAGAACCAAAGAATAAAACAACAATATCTTTTGTAGGAAAATATCTTGATTTAAAAGAGTCATATAAATCACTTACAGAGGCACTTATTCACGCAGGGGCTAATCTTGATACCAAAGTTGAGATTAAATGGGTTGATAGTGAAAAAATTGAAAATAATAGTGCAAAACAGTATCTATTAGATTGTGACGGTGTTTTAGTCGCAGGTGGTTTTGGTGAAAGAGGTGTAGAGGGTAAAATTCAAGCTATCCAATATGCAAGAGAAAATAAAATACCATTTTTGGGAATTTGTCTAGGTATGCAGTTGGCAATGATAGAATATGCACGAAATGTATTAGGTATTAAAGAGGCAAACTCTATAGAGTTTGATGCAAATACAAAAGAACCTGTCATTTTCCTTATAGATGAGTTTATAGATGCAGCAGGAGCTAAACAGATACGAACTACAACCTCTCCAATGGGTGGAACTATGCGTTTAGGAGAATATGAGTGTAATACAAAAGAAGGCTCAAATCTAAGAGAAGCTTATGGAATTTCAACAATATTTGAAAGACATAGACATAGATATGAAGCCAATCCAACTTATAGAGAAGCTTTGGAGCTAAATGGTATGATAATAACAGGTGAATCTAATGGATTGATAGAAGCTGTTGAAGTAGTTGACCATCCTTGGTTTTTGGGAGTTCAATTTCACCCAGAATTTACATCTAGGTTGCAAAGTCCAAATCCATCTATTTTAACTTTTGTGAAAAAAAGTTTAGACCTAAAATAGCATGGATATAAATTGAATAAATATTATTCTCCAATAACACCGAAAGAGATAAGAGAAAAAATATCATCTCGTTTTAAAAAAGATGGTTTTTTATCTCTAGCCAACCTACCTCATCCTTCAAAATTCAAAGATATGGATAGAGCTACTCAAAGAGTAGTTCAAGCTATTTATAATAGAGAAAAAATCATATTAATAGGTGATTATGATGTAGATGGAGTTGTCTCTACAACGCTTATGAAGCTTTTTTTTAATGAAATAGGGGTAAACCTTGACTGGATAGTTCCCAACCGTTTTAACGACGGTTACGGGCTTTCTAGCAGTATAATTCCAAGAATGATTGGATACGATTTAGCAATTACCGTTGATAATGGTATATCTGCTGTAGAGGCATCAAAACTTTGTCAAGAAAATAATATAGATTTAATTATTACAGACCATCATCTTTTACCAAAAACTTTACCTACTGCTTATGCCATTATAAACCAAAAACAAGAAGAGTGTGATTTCCCATATAGTGAAGTGTGTGGAGCTCAAATTGCTTGGTATCTAATAGCTTCTCTAAACAAAGCATTAAAAACCAATATAAACAGTAAATCTTATTTAGGCTTGGTATCTATTGCTATTATAGCAGATATGATGCCTCTACAACATATCAATAGAGCTATGGTTAATGCAGGATTAAAACTTTTGGAAAAAAGTCAACTTCCTGCTATTAAAGTCTTTATGGAAAAACTAGACAAAACAGTACTTAATGCCGAAGATATTGGATTTCAGATTGCTCCTATATTAAATAGTGCAGGGCGAATGGATGATGCTAAACACTCTGTAGAGTTTCTATTGAGTTCCAATATCTATGATGCTAGAATTCGATTAGATAGATTAATTGAATTTAATGATAATCGAAAAGCTACAGAACAACAGATAACCCAAGAAGCATTAAAAATAGTTAATCCTAACGATAAAGTAATCGTAGTAAATGGTGAAAATTGGCATGAGGGAGTTATAGGTATTGTTGCTGCAAGAGTAGGTAGAATACATCAAAAGCCAACTATTATTTTAACAAAAAGTGAACAAGGAGACCTCAAAGGTAGTGGAAGAAGTTTTCATCTCTGTAATCTATTCAAGATAACCAATGAGAGTAGGGGACTACTCAATAAATTTGGAGGACACCATGCTGCTATTGGACTAAGTTTACCATTTGATAAACTAGAAGAGTTCAAAAGAGAATTGCAATTAAATTATATAGCACAAAACTATAGTGAAAATATAATCGACCCTGATATATTAGGGGTATTGAGTTTTGAACATATAGACTTTAACCTTATAAATATAATAAAGCAGTTTGAGCCATATGGACAAGCAAATAGCAGACCAAAGTTTATAACTTATAGAGTAAAAGTTGAAGATGTAGCTACCATGGGCAAAGATGGCGAACATAAAAGATTTCTATTTTCTGATAATGGTTCTATTCACAAAGGAGTTTTATTTAAAACCCAAAAAGAGTTTGATATAGGTGATGAAGTTAATATTATCTATAC
>JANTFF010000153.1 GCA_024763575.1 Sulfurovum sp. | reverse complement strand
AAAATAATAAGGAATTTCGTTATATGAATAAAATAAATGCTATAAAACAAGAGGTCAAAAAGGTTATTGTAGGTCAAGATGAATTAGTTGACTCTTTGTTAGTGGGATTAATTGCTAATGGGCATATATTGGTTGAGGGTGTACCTGGTTTGGCAAAAACTACAGCTATTAATGCTATATCAAGAGCTTTGGGTGTTGATTTTAAACGAATTCAGTTTACTCCTGATTTACTTCCTAGTGATGTAACAGGGACAGAGATATATAATCCCAAAAGTGGTGAATTTAGTATTAAACAAGGTCCAATTTTTACTAATTTATTATTGGCTGATGAAATAAATAGAGCTCCTGCTAAAGTTCAATCTGCTTTGCTAGAAGTAATGCAAGAGAGACAAGTAACAATAGGTGACCAAACATTTAAAGTTGATGCACCTTTCTTAGTTATGGCTACAGAAAACCCAGTAGAGCAAGAGGGGACTTATAGATTACCAGAGGCTCAACTTGATAGATTTATGCTAAAAGTACTAGTAGGTTATAATACTTTAGAAGAGGAGATGGAGATAGTTAACCGTGTAGCTATTAAAGGATTTGAAGAGGTCAAAGCTGTAGCATCTATAGAGGATTTGGCACAGATTAAAGATGATTTCAAGAAAGTACATGTAGATGATGCCATCAAAGAGTATATGACCAAAATTATATTTGCTACAAGATACCCTGCTAAATACGGAGTAGGTGAGATTGCTGATTATATTAGTTTTGGGGCAAGTCCTAGAGCTTCTATTGATTTATACAGAGCTAGTTGTGCTATTGCACTTATTCGTGGTAATGATTTTGTAACTCCACTTGATATTAGTTATATCACAGGAAGTATCCTTAGACATAGAATTATACTTAACTATAAAGCACAAGCTAATAATATTAGTACAGATACCGTTATCCAAAAGATTATAGAAAATATCAAAGCACCATAAGATATAGGGCAAATTAAAAATTGAATATATTATAAGGAGTACTTGTGCAACAAGTAGCAAAAGAGATACTACTTAGGGCTAAAAAAGATGTCTTTTCAGGTAATTTAGGAAATCATATTACTACTTTCAAGGGTGATGGGCTTGATTTTCGTGAAATTCGTGACTATGATTATGGTGATGATATTCGTAAGATTAACTGGAAAGCTACAGCCAAAGGTAATGGACTAAAGACAAATGTCTTTAATGAAGAGAGAGAGCTAAATATTGTAATAGCATTTATGTTAAGTGGTAGTTTACATTTTGGTTCAGTAAAACTTAAACAAGAGGTAGCCACAGAGATAATGGCACTACTAGCATTTTCAGCTTTGAAAAATGATAATAGATTACAGAGTGTTTTTTTTGAAAAAAAGATAGAGAAGTTTTTTGAACCTACCAAAAATGATGCTATAGTTTATCAGTTAGTAGATAGTGCTGTTAGTTTTGATACTTTGGGTAGAGAGGTTAATTATCAGGCTTTTTGTGATTTTGTAAATGGAGTAGTAAAACAGAAGTCACTTATATTTATGGTAGGTGATTTTTATGGAGATGTTGATTTAAGTCAGATTGCTCATAAAAATGAACTCTATGCTATTATAGTGAGAGATAGATTAGAAGAGAATCCAAATCTAAATGGTGAATTTGAACTAGTTGATACTAATTCTCTAAGTTCTAGTGAAATGACTCTAAATAAAGAGGTGGCTAGTGAGTATCAAAAACTAATACAAGAGCATGATGAGAAGCTTAGAGAACATTTTTTGCAACATCAGATTACTTATGGTAAGATTTATACAGATGAGGATATATATATTCGTCTATCAGAGATTATAAAAGGATAACTATGGAACAGCTAAAAGATATAAAAGATATAGTTGAGGTTCATGAACATAGTTTAGAGACTTTAATTGGAATTATTGTTTTATCTTTAGTAATTTTGGGAATTTTGTTTTATCTATATAAAAATAGAAGAAAAAGAAGAAAGAGACTAACCCCAAAAGAGATAGCACTAAATAATCTAAAGAGTATAGATTACAACAATCCAAAAGAGGTAGCTTATAGGTTTACAACTGATGGATTTTTATTTATAAATGAGAACAGTAAAAAAGAGTATAGAGATATAGAAAAAGATTTATTGGTATATAAGTATAAAAAAGATGTCCCATCATTAGACAAGGGATTAGAAAATAGAATTAAAGCGTTTATCAAGGAGTTAAAATAGTGAACCATTTTACATTTGAATATCCAATAGCTTTTGTTATTTTAATTCTCTTTTATATATGTAGTAGATGGTGTAAAGCAAAAGGGCTATCTATATATTTCCCAAATATGCAGATGCTAAAAATTGCTTCTAAAAAAAGCTCACTACTATCAAATGCATTAAAGATATTTACTATAGTAGCATTGGTTACTGCTTTGGCTAGTCCAATCAAACAAGATGAGGTTGTAAACAAGAGTGATAAAGGGTATGAAATATCATTAATACTTGATGCTAGTGGCTCTATGCAGGAGTATAATAAGTTTGATATAGTCAAAGGGATTGTAAACGATTTTATAGACAAACGAAAACATGATAAATTAGCACTTAGTATATTTGCAGATTTTGCTTATGTAGCTGTTCCTCTTACTTATGACAAAAAGAGTATCAAACGACTTTTGAGTAGATTAGAAGTAGGAATTGCAGGAAAACAGAGAACTGCACTATATGAGGCTCTATTTTTAAGCTCAAATCTATTTAAAACTAGCAAATCCAAAGAGAAAATAGCCATACTCTTAACCGATGGTATGGATAATGCCAATACTATACCACTTGATGTTGCAATAAAAACAGCTAAAAAGTATAGTATCAAAGTTTATACTATTGGGGTAGGTCGTGCAGGAATGGATTTTAATCCTGCTGTACTTCAAAAAATATCCAAAGAGACAGGTGGTAAATATTTTGTAGGTGATAGTGTAGAGAAGTTGCAAAATATATATAAAACAATCAATAAACTAGAAAAGAGTGAGATAAAAGCAGATAAATATATAAAGAAAAGTTACTACTTTCAGTACTTTTTGGCATTGGCACTGCTAGGTTTGATACTCTATTTATATATAACAAACAAGGAGTAGGATAGTATGATATTTTCTAATATTGAATTTTTGTGGTTACTACTTCTATTAGTTCCTATGATTTTATTTATGAAATCAAAGGAAAGTGAATTTGGAGCTGTTTTTAATTCACAAGTTCTAAAAAAAGTACAACTCAAAAATAGAACTTTGTCTAAAAAGGTACGAAATATTTTTCTGTTAATAGCTATAGCTTTGAGTATAGTAGCCCTTGCTAGACCACAGATAAATAATGGAGAGATAAAGGTAAAGTCTAGCTTTATTAATATAGTAACAGCTATAGATATGTCTAAATCTATGTTTTCTAATGATGTATATCCAAATAGATTTGAATTTGCCAAAAAGAAGTTTTTTGAGTCATTAAACTATTTCAAAAATGCCAAAGTAGCACTGATTGGATTTAGTACTCAAACTTTTTT
>JANTFF010000152.1 GCA_024763575.1 Sulfurovum sp. | reverse complement strand
TATTAAATATTTAACTTATATACTTGAAAGTTATAATGAGTGTAACTTTTTTGATGGGGTTTTAAGTTCAGATGATGATAGTGAAGATAAAGTTATTACTGTAAATGATAATGAAATTTCAAATATTATTGGTAAAAAAATTGAAAAATCTAAAATTTTAAGTATATTAACAGCCCTTGGATTTAAAGTTCAAAGTTCAGCAGAAGAAGCTTTTGGGGTAACTATTCCAAAATTTAGACATGATATAGAGAATATTCAAGATATAACTGAAGAGATAGTTCGTATAATTGGTATTAATAATATAGAAGCACAACCACTAAAATTTATAGAAGTACCAAGAATTAATACTATAACAAATCGTTATTATGCTAAAAAAGCTTTTAGACAAAGAGCCGTGTCAGCATCTTTTGATGAGTCTATATCTTATATATTTACAGATAAATCACTATTAGAAAAATATAATTTCCCTATTGTAAAAGAAGAACTAGATATTATTAATCCAATTACAGAAGATTTAAATACTCTTCGAACTACTATACTACTAAATCTACTAAATGCATCTAAACGAAATATAAGCTATAGCAAAAAATCAATAGCACTATTTGAAATTGGAACAGTATTTGATGAAAATCGTAATGAGAAAGAGGTACTAAGCCTTATTTTTAATGGTCAAAAAGAGAAAGAGAGTGTAATAAATAGTGGTAAACCTCAACTTATTGATTTTGAAACATTTACAAAAAAGTTGTCTTCTATTATAGGGGACTTTGAACTTCGTGCAGGGACAGAACAAAATAGTTTAATTCACCCTTATCAATCAGCTGATATTATTATAGATAATGAGGCGTGTGGATTTATCTCTAAACTTCACCCAAGCGTTGCAGAAGAGTTTGATTTACCTCAAAGCTTTATCGCTGAAATATCTTTTGATACACTAATTCCTAAACATATAAATGCAAATGCTATTTCTAAATTTCAAGGGGTTTATAAAGATTTAAGTTTAGTTATTGATAAAAATTTACCATATAATCAAGTATCAACAGCTATTAAACTATTAAATCTTCCTCTACTAAAAAAATATTATCCTATAGATATATATGAAGATGAGACACTTGAAAATCAAAAGAGTTTAACTATTAGGTTATTTATACAATCATTAGAGAGTACACTAGAAGATAAAGATATAGAAGAGAGTGTAGAAAAAATAGTAGATAGTCTAAAAGAGCAGTACGGTGCAACACTAAGATGAAAGTAGTAAATATATCAAAACACTCTAAACCTTTTAGTTTAGAGTGTGATAATATAGCTCCTGATAAATCTATTTCACATAGATGTGCAATGTTATCGCTACTTAGCGATAGACCATCAACTATCAAAAATTTTCTTTTGGGTGAAGATACACTAGCCTCTCTATCTATCGCAGAGCAACTAGGTGCTAGTGTTCTAAGAGATGGTGCTAATATGACAATAACACCTCCTATTAAACTAACTGAACCTGATAATATATTAGATTGTGGTAATGCAGGAACAGGAATGCGTCTATATACAGGACTATTATCTGGAATTGATGGCTCATTTATACTTACAGGAGATAAATATCTAAGAGCTAGACCAATGAAAAGAGTTGTCTCTCCTTTACGAGATATAGGAGCCAAAATTGATGGTAGAGAATATGGAAACCTAGCTCCTCTAGCTATTCGTGGAGGTAAGCTAAAACCATTTCGTTACCACTCACATATAGATTCAGCACAAGTTAAATCAGCACTAATTTTAGCAGGACTAAAAGCATATAGCAAAAGCTATTATAGAGAAAATCTACTATCAAGAGACCATACAGAAAGAATGTTAAAAGGTATGGGTGGAAAAGTTAATACACTAGAAAATGGTTGGATAGAGATAACACCTATAAAAAAACCTCTAAATCCTTTAGATATAACTGTTCCTGCTGACCCATCTAGTGGATTTTTCTTTGCTGTTGCATCTGCTATTACACCGAATAGTAAAACTATAATCAAAAATGTAACACTAAATCCTACACGAATAGAAGCATATAATATATTAAGAGATATGGGTGCAGATATAGAGTTTATAGAAAAAGAAAATATTTATGAGCCTATAGGAGATATTAGTATAAGTTACAATGGTAAATTAAAAGCTGTAAAAGTTTATAAAAATATTGCATGGCTAATTGATGAACTTCCTGCTCTATCTATTGCTATGGCTGTAGCAGATGGCAAAAGTATTGTCAAAAATGCCAAAGAGTTAAGAGTCAAAGAGAGTGATAGAATATCTACGGTATTAGAGGGATTAAACTGTTGTGGTATAGAGACAGTTGAAAAAAAAGATGGATATGAGATAACTGGAGGGATGTTACAAAAAGCTACTATTAATAGTTATGGTGACCATAGAGTTGCTATGAGTTTTGCAATAGCTGGTATTTTATGTGGCATGAGTATAGAAGATACAGCATGTATTGATACCTCTTTTCCTAATTTTTTTGATATACTTCAAAATATTACCCAAATCAATCAAGGATAAACATGAAAATAGAACTAGCATCAAGTTATGGATTTTGTTATGGAGTCAAAAGAGCTATAGATATAGCCCAAAAACATGAAAATAGTCTAACTTATGGACCTCTTATTCATAACAAAGATGAGATTAAGCGTCTAAAAGATGGATTTAATATAGGTTTAGCAGAGAGTTTAAGTGATGTCAAAAAAGATGATACAGTAGTCATTAGAACTCATGGAATACCAAAACATGAACTACAAACTTTAAAAAAGCAAGAGAATAAAGTAATAGATGCGACTTGTCCATATGTTACAAAACCTCAACAGATAGTTGAAAAAATGAGTAAAAATGGATACTCTATTGTAATATTTGGAGATAAAAATCACCCTGAAATAAAAGGTGTAGTCAGTTATGCTGATGGAGAAGAGGCTTTTATAGTTTTAGATGTTGAAGAACTTGAAGAGCTACCACTTAGAAGCAAAGTAGCAGTGGTTGCACAAACAACTAGAAAACCTGAAGATTTTCTCAAAATTGTTAATGCTCTAATACTGAAACATAAAGAGGTTCGTGTTTTTAATACTATATGTAATGCAACCTTTGAAAATCAAGACGCTGCATCAGAGTTAGCAAAAAGTGCTGATATAATGATAGTAATTGGTGGTAAACACTCTTCTAATACAAAACAGCTTCACAGCATTGCTAGTCGTGATTGTCCTGATAGCT
Source organism: Sulfurovum sp. (assembly GCA_024763575.1). Lineage (GTDB taxonomy): Bacteria > Campylobacterota > Campylobacteria > Campylobacterales > Sulfurovaceae > UBA1140. Next base: position 310 of record JANTFF010000152.1, on the reverse strand, counting down.
ATCTAATAGAAAATGAAAATGAATTACAAGTTGATTGGTTTAAAAATAAAAAGCTTTGTGGTATATCAGCAGGTGCTTCTACACCTGATTGGATAGTACAAAATGTTATCAATAAAATAAAAGAGTTTAATAGCAATCTCTAAATATAATTTGCTATTAAAAAAAAAAGAGTATAATTAGCCCAAAATTAGGCTAGGCAAGGAATAGTAAGTATGAAATTCGAAGATATCGAAGTAGAAGATGTAGATTTTGGAGCGATGCTCGAGGAGTCGTTTAAAAAATCAGATTCAAGTAGTGATTTAGTTGAAGG
>JANTFF010000151.1 GCA_024763575.1 Sulfurovum sp. | reverse complement strand
GATATTTGTGGATTGTCATGAGCATCTAGGTATATCTGTTTGATTTGTGGAAACTCTTTGTCAAATAACTCTTTGAATTTTGGTCGTAAGGCATGGCATACATTACAGTTTTCACCTGAAAAATATAGTAGTACACCTACTTCTGATTTAATTATATTTTGTATCTCTTCTAGTTTCATTTTTTTCCTTTAAATTAGTTTTTGTAATTTTATCATAATTATAACTTTATTATTTCCCTTTTAGAAACTTATGATAAAATTAAACAAAAAAAATTAAAGGATTTTTATTGAAAAAAATATTTGGTTTTGTATTTATTTTGCTCTCTTCTGGCATTGCTGTTTGGTATCCTTTACTTAAACTGTTTTAGGAGAATATATGTCAAAAGCAAAACGATACAACCCTGACATTGATACAAAAAGTAGGTTTAGTGGAAAAAGAGGAAACTTTATATATATCTTTTTAGCTCCTCTTTTTGTTGCTATAGTTATGTCTCTACTTATGTTAGAGACCAAAGCATTTATTATGAATATAATTGCATTTTCACTCTTTTTTGCTACCGCTAGAGCTAATGGTATGGGACTAAATCAGGAACAAGAGTACTATACAACTACACTTACTAAAGCTCCAAAAACACCTTATAAGATGATAGCAGGTATTTTACTTGGAGTCTCTACACTATTTAGTGCTTCATTTGCTGGGTATCAGACTATTTTGATTGGACTATTTTTAGGTATAGTGGCTACTGCTGGATATTTTCTATATTATGGATTTGACCCTAGAGCTGATAAATTGGATAATCTTGGTGATATTTCTGCTGAGTTTGTATTAGAGACTTTGGCTACTGCTAGAGCTAAACTTGGTAGTATAGAAAAAGACATGGAAAATATCAAAGACAATGAACTAAATAGTAAACTAAGAGTTGCTATTGATAGAGCATATGAGATACTCAAAAATATAGAAGAAGACCCAAAAGATTTGCGTGTAGCTCGTAAATTTATTATTGTATATATAGATGGTATCAAAAAAGTTACTAAGTCTTATACAGAAATGGACGAAAAAGAGATAAATAGTGATACAAAAGAGAGATTATACTCACTTCTAAGTGATGTAGAAAAAAGATTTGACAAAGAGTTAATCAGATTAAAAAAGAATAACCAATTTGATTTAGATGTACATATAGATGTACTACAAGAGCAGATAAAAAATTAAAAGGATTTAGAAAAAATGGAAACAAAAACAAAAGAGATTATAGAAGCAACAATAGAAGAAAAAAGCGAAAATCTACCAGCAGTAATGCCAGAGGAGCAGAGTAAACTAGAAAAAGCTCTAAGTGAACTAGATTTCAAAGATAGAAGTTCAATTATATATTTTGGAGCAACTGTGCAAGAGGAGCTTGATGATATATCTAACCGTATGATAGATGGTGTAAAAAACAAAGATACAGGAGCAGTTGGTGCTGTTCTAAATGAGATGGTAGCCTCTATCAAAGGTTTTGATATAGAAGAGTTAAACCCAAATAAAAAATTACCATGGTACAAAAGCCTATTTGGAGGAACTAAACCATTAGTCAAATTTATGCAAGGTTATGAGAATGTACGAGACCAAATTGATGAGATTACCAATAGTTTAGAGGGACATAAATCTCAATTAATGACTGATGTAGTATCTTTGGATAAACTTTATGATGCCAATTTGAACTATTTTAGAAATTTGGAACTATATATTCAAGCTGGAGAGATTAAACTCAAAGAGTTAGAAGAGAAGATACTACCAGAGTATGAAGCAAAAGCAAAAGATAGTGAGATGATGGCAATACAAGAGCTAAAAGAGATAAGAGGATTTAGAGATGAGTTAGAAAGAAGAATTCATGACCTAAGACTATCAAGACAAGTGGCAATGCAGTCACTTCCTAGTATTAGATTAATTCAAGAGAATGATAAATCACTAATCAATAAAATTACATCTACCATAGTAAATACTGTTCCATTATGGAGAAACCAATTAGCTCAAACTGTAACTATATTTAGAAGTCATGAATCAGCTAAAGCACTCAAAAATGCAAATGATTTGACCAATGAACTATTAGAAAAAAATGCAGAGGGACTTAGAGAGGCAAATAAAGAGGTACGAACACAGATGGAGAGAGGTGTATTTGATATAGAGAGTATCAAAAAAGCAAATCAAACACTAATTGATACTCTAAATGATTCTCTACAGATTGCAGATAATGGTAAACGAGCAAGAACTGAAGCTCTAGTAGAACTAAACAAAACAGAAAAAGAGCTAAAAGATGCCCTACTCTCTACAAAAGCTAAAATGGAAACCTCATCAGATAAGCTTGTAGAAGATATTAATAAAAAAGGATAAGATATGGGACTTTTTGATTGGATAAGTGGTCAATTTATAGATGTAATTGAGTGGACAGATGAGTCTAACGATACTATGGTCTATAGATTTCCACGACAAGGAAACGAGATAAAATATGGAGCAAAACTTACAGTAAGAGAATCACAAGTAGCTGTATTTGTCAATGAGGGAGTGATAGCTGATATTTTAGAACCGGGTATTTATGAACTAGAGACCAAAAACTTACCTATTATGACCTCACTACAACATTGGGACCATGGGTTTAACTCTCCTTTTAAAGCAGAGGTGTATTTTGTAAATACAAAACGATTTACAAATCTCAAATGGGGAACCAAAAATCCTATTATGGTGCGAGACCCTGAGTTTTCTATGGTGAGACTTCGAGCATTTGGAACTTATGAGATAAGAGTTACAGATGCTGGACAGTTTATGAGAGAGATAGTAGGGACAGATAATCATTTTACTGTTGATGAGATAGAGCAACAGCTCAAAAATCTGATTTTATCTAAGTTTACAACTGTATTAGGAGAGAGCAAAATTCCAATTTTGGAACTTGCATCTAATTATGAGAAATTTAGTGATTATGTAACAGAACATATAGCTCCATATTTTGGTGAATATGGACTACAACTACTCAAAGTCATTGTAGAGAATATATCCCTACCTGATAATGTAGAAAAAGCACTAGACAAAAGAACAAGCAGAGAGATTACAGGAAATCTCGATGACCATCTCAAATACCAAACAGGTGAAGCTATAGGTAACTCCAAAGGGGGTGGAGGTATGGCTGATATGATGGGAATGGGCGCAGGAATTGCAATGGGTCAAGAGATAGCAAATAGTCTAAGTAAAAGGCATGAAGACAAAACTACTCCCCCACCTCTACCAACTAGAGATGAAAAACTATATCATATAGCTATAGATAGTGCTAGTGAGGGTCCTTATGATACTAGAAGCATTAAAAGTATGATAATCAAAGGTACTATAAATAAAGATACTTTAGTTTGGAGCAAAGGCATGGCTGATTGGGATAAGGCCGAAAATGTTTTTGGAAGCTTTTTTGAAAATACTCCACCACCACTACCTAAAAAGCCGTGAGATTTAAAGCTATAAATTTTACATGCAAAAGTTGTGGGGGACCTTTGCGTTATGTTCCATTGACAAACTCTTTGGTTTGTCCTTTCTGTTCTACTGCTGAACCT
>JANTFF010000150.1 GCA_024763575.1 Sulfurovum sp. | reverse complement strand
TAACCAACTTGGATTTAAAGAAGCATCAAATAACAATATATCATTTAGTGCTATTAAACACTTTTATGGTTATGACAATGAGAGTGGTGAGATACTACATTTGCATATATACTATCAAGTAAAAACTGGCCCTAGTTGGACAAAATCTATTCATTTTGATTTGGAAGAGTATATTTTAGATAATCTAATAGTTCACGAGAGTGGTATGCTAATCCCTCAAAAATATATAGAGTTAGTTATATTTATATTTAGGATAATGCTAAAATATTCTAAAATAAATGAGTTTATATTGGTAAATAGAGAACAAGAACGAACTCTAAATGAGATTATATATCTACAAAATGGAGCAAACAGAGATAAAGTTAGAGAATTTTTAGAGAACTATTTTCCTAATATTAGCCAAAAGGAGTTTTATAGTTATATTGACATTATTAGAGATGGTAGCAAAATCAAAAAATATTTGGCAGGTAAAAAAGTTTCAAAAAGATTAAAAGAGTATAAATATATGAGTAGTTTAGAAGAGAACTATATAAATATATCTCAACTCTTTTATCGCTCTTTGAATAAACTATTTTTTAAACAAAAAAAGAAAATTCACTCTAGTGGTACATTAATAGTTATTGCTGGATTAGATGCTACAGGCAAAACAACTATTACGCATGATTTAAAAAAATGGCTTGGTAAAAACTTTACACTATCTTTAGTCCATTTTGGAAAACCTCCATCAACACTTATCACATACCCTTTTAATTTTTTTATTAAACTTCTTAGAAGAGAAGCATCAAGTGATAGCAGTCTAAAATCAAGTATCCAACAAGATACTCCTAAACCATTTATATATTTAGTGCGTCAAGTTATATTGGCTTATGATAGATATAGACTTACTAAAAAGTATTGGAAAAAAATTTCATTAGGTGAGATTGTAATACTTGACCGTTATAAATCAGAAGATTATGGGGTAATGGATAGTAAAAGATTGAATACTGTTCATTATAGTGGAATAAAATTGAAATTAGCAGAGTTTGAAAACCATTTATATGATACAATGCCAACACCTGATGTTCTATTTTATTTAACTGTGCCTGTTGAGGTTGCTGTACAGAGAAACCATGACAGAATAAAAGAGGGCAAAGAGAGCGAAGAGTTTATCAGGCTTAGACATAAACAAAATAGAGATTTGAATTATAGTTCACATAATAGATATATAATAGATACCAATCAACCTTATGAGAGTGAGATAAAAGATATAAAATCCAAAATATGGAGTATATTATGAGACAAAATTTAATATTTTTAGGGGGAGAAGATGTAAGTAGCAGAATAGAAATTTCAAAGAAATTTATGGAGTTAGGGTATAACATAAATATTATTGGTACGGAAAAAGAGGATAAATTTATTAAAAATGGAATTAATTATCAGAAATATAACTTTAGTAGAGAGTTTACTATTTTTGATGATTTAAAATCTATTATCAAATTGAGAAATATATTAAAAGAGCAACCAGATAATACAATTGTTCACGCTTTTGATACAAAGCCTACTCTATTTTTGCCTTTTGCCTCTTTTGGTTTGGATAATATAAAAGTGAGTCGAACGATTACAGGTATGGGTAGAATATTTACAGAAGAGAGTATAAAAAATAGGGTTTTAAAAAGGGTATATAATACACTCCAAAAGGGTATTAAATCAAAAGTTGATTTTACCGTATTTCAAAATAGTGATGATGCTAAATATTTTGACGATAAAAGCTTAACATCAGAGAATAAATCCACTATTGTCAAAAGTAGTGGTATTGATTTGAAAAAATTTACAACATCTATAGACAAGAAAAAAGTAGAAAGATTAAAAAATGAACTAAACATTAATCGAAATAGAAAAACCTTTATTCTAGTAAGTCGGATGGTTAAACAAAAGGGTATTTTGACCTATCTGAAATCTGCCAAAATATGTCATCAAGAGGGTTATAAATATAACTTTTTGTTGGTTGGACAGCTAGATACAGATAAATCTATAACATTAGAAGAGATACAAGAGTATAGTAAATATGTTAAATATCTCGGAAGAAGAGAAGATATAAAAGAGCTATTGGCACTTTCAGATATTTTTGTACTTCCTACCTATTATAGAGAGGGAGTTCCTAGAGTTTTACTCGAAGCTTCTGCTATGGGATTAGGACTAATTACTACTAACATGCCAGGATGCAAGGATGTAGTAATAGATGAGTATAATGGGAAATTAATATCTATTAAAAGTGAAAGAGATTTAGCTAGTAAGATGATATATATGGCAGAAGATAAAAAATTGGATATATATAAACAAAATAGTCAAAAAAAGGTAAAAGAGTTTGACCTTGGTGTAGTGGTTCAAGGTTATGACAAAGTATATAAAAGGATACAAAATGTGGAAAGTACAACTATTTAAATTAAATTATGACGAAAAAGAGTCAAAAGCTGTAAAAGATACAGTTGATAGTGGTTGGATAACTATGGGGGAGAAGAGTAAAGAGTTTGAAAATCGATTTGCTAATATGTTAGGGGAGAATGTATCTGCTATAGCAGTATCAAGTGGAACTGCATCTTTACATATGGCACTTTTGGGTTTAGATATAGGTATAGGTGATGAGGTTATTATCCCAGCACTTACATTTGTAGCAGATATAAATGTAGTTAAAATGGTTGGTGCTACTCCTGTATTGGCTGATTGTGGCAATTTTAAAAATTGGAATGTAACAGCAGAGACTATTGAGGAACAAATTACACCAAAAACTAAAGCAGTTATTGTAGTACATTTTGGGGGTTATCCATGTCAAATGGATGAGATAGTAGAGTTGTGTAATAGAAGGGGATTATATTTAATAGAAGATTGTGCTCATGCACCAGATGCTAGATACAGAGGAAAAGCTTGTGGTACATTTGGAGATTATGGCTGTTTTAGCTTTTTTACTAATAAAAACCTATCTGTGGGAGAGGGTGGAATGTTGGTTTGCAAAGATGAAAGACTAGCACTAAAAGCTAAATATTTTAGAAGTCATGGTATGAGTGCATTGACATTAGATAGACACAAAGGTAGAACAATATCTTATGATGTAGAGCATATTGGACTCAATTATCGTATTGATGAGATGCGTTCTGCTATTGGGTTAGTACAACTTGATAAACTAAAAAATGTAAATAAACAAAGAGAGCTATTAGTCAAAAGATATATAGATAAATTATCAGATATAGAAGATATATCTATCCCTCTTGTAAATTTAGAAAATATAGAGCCTGTATATCATATCTTTCCTATTCTATTATCTCCTCAAATAGATAGAGTTTGGCTTATAGGTGAGCTAAAAAATAGAGGAATTCAATCATCTATTCACTATCCTGCTTTTAGAGATTTTACAGCTTTTAGAGATATTGCTCTAAATGATGCACCAGTTGCAGAGGATATTGCAAAAAGAGAGTTAACACTACCTCTATATCCTACAATGAGTCTATATGAGGTTGATTTAGTTTGTGATAGTCTATATGAGATATTAGAATTGGAGAGAGTATAATGGATATATTAGATTTAATAGGTAGAGACCAAGAGCTTTTTGATAATGATATTATTA
>JANTFF010000149.1 GCA_024763575.1 Sulfurovum sp. | reverse complement strand
AATCTATATATTTCCAGCTTATATAAATAAGAAAAAACTATAATTAGTACTCATTTATCTTATATATAAAATTCTTCTTATAAGTTATAAAAACTACTAATAGTTATAGATAAACTAATTTCCTTGACTTTTTAAATGTTATTACAATACAATCACATTGTTCCGACGGTATTCGTAGAAAATACCAAATTCTAAAAGGAGGACAAATGAATAAAATGACTAAACCTTCACAAGAGTTAGACACTGTCTCAAAGATGAGTACAGAACAATCTAGTAGAAGAAATTTTTTCAAAAGAGCTGCTGTATATTCAGCAAGTGCTGTTGCTGCAACTAGTGTATTATCACCTGTTAAGCTTAATGCTGCTGATGACCCAGCTATTGTAGAAGAGAAACCTTGGGGGACTAAACTAGGTGACCCTGTTACAAAAAATCTCTATGGTATGCCATCTGAATATGAGCATAATAATAGTAGAAGATATACAAAACTACTCTCTTCTGGTAACTATCAAGCATCTATTGCTATGTGTCCTATACATGAGTCTATGGGGATTGTAACTCCAAATGGACTATTTTTTAACCGTGACCATGGTGGGGTTGCACATATTGACCCAAATCAACATAGATTAATGATTCATGGATTAGTAGAAAAACCATTAGTTCTTACTATGGATCAACTCAAAAGATACCCAAGTGTAAGTAGAACTCACTTTATTGAGTGTCCTGCAAATGGTGGACCAGAGTGGAGAGGACCACAGTTTAATTCAGTTCAGTTCTCTATGGGAATGATGAGTTGTGCAGAGTGGACAGGTGTTTATCTCAAAACTATTCTAAAAGATTTAGGATTAAAGCCAAAAGCTAGATGGATGTTAGCTGAAGGTGCAGATAACTCACATATGGGAAGAACTATTCCAATTGATAAAGTACTTGATGATGCTATGGTTGTTTGGGGACAAAATGGTGAAGCATTAAGACCAGAACAAGGTTATCCAATTAGACTTCTAGTTCCAGGTTGGGAAGGTAACTTATGTGTTAAATGGTTAAATAGACTTGAGTTTGCAAGTGAACCTTTCTATGCAAAAGAAGAGACTGCTAAATATACAGCACTCAAACCTGATGGAAAAGCTATCCAACACTTCTATGCACTTGAAGTAAACTCTATTATTACATCTCCTTGTCCTGAAAAACCTTGGACTGACCTCAAAAAAGGTGACCTAGTAGAGATAGAAGGTTTAGCATGGAGTGGTATGGGTACTGTTGAGGGTGTTGATATTTCACTTGATGGTGGTAAAAACTGGACTGAAGCTAGTCTCAAAGGTTTAGTACTTCCAAAATGTTGGACTAGATTTAGCTTTATGCATAAATATGATGGTAAACCTCTAATCCTAGCAAGTCGTGCAAGAGATGATGGTGGACATATCCAACCAACAGTAAAACACGAGAGAGAAGTTATGGGTGTTGAGTCTGTTTATCACAGAAATGGTATCCGTACATGGGAAGTTACAGCAAAAGGAGAGGTGAATAATGTTCAAGTCTTATCATAAATTATTATTATCAACAACAGCAACTCTTGCATTAATCTCAACTATGAGTATGGCTGAAGGTGCATCACACAAATACGATAATGGAAAAAAAGTTATTGATGGTGGGGTAACCTATCCTGTAAAAAAAGGAATGACTTCAGTTTATCATATTAATGAAACTACACTCAAAGGTGGATATACATTTGGTAGAAAACCAACCCCTAATGAGATAAAAGCTTGGGATATTGATGTTATGCCAGATGGTACAGGTTTACCAGAAGGTAAAGGAAGTGTAAGTGAAGGTGATGAACTATACGAAGAAAAATGTACAGTATGTCATGGTGACTTTGGTTCAGGTGGGGGAGGTTTCCCTGCTTTAGCCAAAGGAAACGCTTATGAGGGTCAAAAAACACTCAAAAACCAAAGAACAGAGCCAGACAAAGATGGTCCAATTCGTGTATTTGGTACATATTGGCCACAAGCTAGTACACTATGGTGGTACATCAAAACAGGTATGCCTCATCCTGCTCCAATGAGTTTAACTAATGATGAAGTGTATGCTCTTAGTGCTTATATATTATCTATAAATGAGATGAAAATAGATGGTCAAGAGCTAGATGAGGATTATGTATTAGATAGAAAAAAATTCTTGAAAATTGTAATGCCTAACAAAGATGGATTTGTACCTAAAATTGATGGTCCAAAAGGGTTAGATAACACTAGAGAGTTCTTTAATAACTATGAGAACTATGGTAATGGTACAAGATGTATGAAAGATTGTTTCAAAGGTAAACCTAAACTTGCTAGAATTAAAGTAGAGATGAAAGATTTCCATCCTCCTATGAGTACGGCAAGAGACTTACCAAAAGATGATGGTAAATCTAAAAAAACACACCCAGGGTTAAAAACTTATGAAGCTAGTTGTTCTGTATGTCATGCAACTGATGCAATGGGTGCTCCAAACTTAGGAAACAAAGAGGCTTGGGCTGAAAGACTCAAAAAAGGTATAGACAAAGTTTATGCTAATGGTATATCAGGAATTAATGCAATGCCTCCAAAAGGTGGAGCAGTTGATTTAACAGATGCACAATTTAAAGCAGCTGTTGATTATATGATAGAAAATAGTAAATAGTTCACAACTTATAAATATCAGTTGTAAATTTATTACATTTAAACAAATATAACACAATTTTAGAATAGAATTGTGTTATAAATCATCAAACACACGAAAGGAATTCAGATGAATAGAAGAAAATTTTTAGGTTTAGGTTTAGCAGCAGTAGCTCTAGCACCAGTAGCAATTAATGCTATAGATTTTAGAAAAGAGAAGCCAGATGCTTGGACAGCTAAAACAATAGATGATGCTATCAAAGCACTTTATGGAGATGTAAAACCTATAGAGAGTGATAAAATCAAAATCAAAAATCCAAAAGTAGCAAGTAATGGTGGTGCTGTTCCTGTAGGAATCAAATCAGATATAGATGCTAAAAGTGTAGCTCTTTTCCAAGAAGTAAATCCTGAGAGTGCTGTAGCTGTATGGACTGTACCAGAGGGTGGAATTATTGATTATAGTACAAAAATCAAAATGAAAGCTTCAGGAACATTAACAGTTGTTGTTGAAGGTAAAGATGGAAAATTATACAAAAAAACAACTGATAAAATGGAAGTTGCACTTGGTGGATGTGAAGGTTAATAACCTCTCTATAGATAATCTAAAAATAAATAGTAAAAACGAAAGGAATTAAAATGGGTAATATGAAAATTAAAGCAAAAGAAAAAGATGGTGTTGTAAGTGCTAAAGTAATGGCAAAACACCCTATGATGACTTATGACCAAGCAAAGAAAAAAGGTAAAGAGGCTAACTTCATTACACATATCACAGGTAAAGTAGGTGATAAAGTAGTATATGAAGCATCAACTAGCCAATTCTTATCAAAAAATCCTCTCTTTAAATTTAAATTCAAAGGTGCTAAAAAAGGTGATGAGCTTACTATGAGTTACACTGACCTTTCAGGTGCTACTGTAACTGAATCTAAAAAGATTAAGTAAGTATCTGTTTACTATCTCACCTCTAATTAGAGGTGAGATAAAACTATTGCAAGAGTACATTTTGATATTTTCTT
>JANTFF010000148.1 GCA_024763575.1 Sulfurovum sp. | reverse complement strand
GTTATATATTATGCCTGATATATCAATTTTATTGTGAATATATTTTAATTTTTTAGTTTGATATAGTTTATATTTGTAGGCTACGAACATATTTTTCCCATTATACTAATTATATTTACATTAATAGACTATATTGTTGTTGGATTTATATTTTATTTTGTTATTCATTGTGGTATTATATCATTAATAACTTAAAGAACTGCTCTTTGAATGCCTCGCTTATATCCCCATAGCTGAAGCAAGGGGCTTTACGCTATATTTTTGGTAAAAAAGCTAACTAATCCTAAATAATATATATTTTTGTTCATTAAAATAACTTTCCAATTTTCCTAAATCCATACCAATAAAGAAATATCCCCAAAATCAATACTCCACCAAAATAAGGCAATAAATCAACAAAACAACTCCCTCTAAAAAATATACTCTCACTACCTTCTATATAATATCTAAGAGGAGAGAATAGAGATAAATATTGCAATATTGGGTTCATAGCATAAATTGGTGTCCAAGCACCACTCAAAAATATTATAGGCATCATTATTACAATAGAGAGTTGAGATACCTGCATAATATTATTTGAAACTGAAGCTATAAATAGTCCGATACCAGCAGTTGTAGCCACATAAAAAAGTGTTAATACAAAAAAGTGTAATAGATTTCCATTTATTGGCATATTAAGCAGATGAAACAGAATTAATCCAACACTTAAAGACACACCAATCATAATAATAATGATTTGAGATAGTGACTTAGCCAAAATAATTATTTTGGAATCAATTGGCATTAAAAGCATAATATCCCATGTACCACTCTCTTTCTCTTTTACAAAAGCGATAGCTGTTAAAATAGTAGTAAGCAAAGTAATAACTGATAAAAGTTCACTTATACCCATAAATAGTTTGGTATCTGCATTTTGATTGAAAAGTTTATGCATTTTTAACTCAACTGGAAGTTTGAGATTATTGAATTTCATTACAATATTTTGGATATATCCTATTGCCATTAGGCTTTGTGATGCTGTTGTACTATCTATAAGTATATTTATAGTGGGACTTCGCTTTTTATAATAATCTTTTTCAAACTGTTCATCAAAAATCATTCCAACCATTATCTCTTTTTTATAAATAGCATCACTAAGCTTTTTTTGTGATTTATAATATTTTGGAGTTTGAAACTCTGGTGTATGTAAGTTTGATAATATTTTTTTGCTAATTCCACCTGCACTTTTGTCAACTACTCCTACTGCTATATTTTTAGCCTCTATCTCCATTCCACTTGCTGCTACATAAACCTCTGCTGTAAAAAAATATATAACCAACAAAACAAGACCAAATGAACGGAAAAATCCCAATAACTCTTTTGTCAAAATAGTAATAAATATTTTCAATTTATCTCCTTTTTTAGAAGCCATAAACCCAATATAAAGAGTATAACTCCATAAAAAAATAGAAGTATTAGATATGATATATTGGTAGTTGAATTAAATCCTTGACCTATTAAAAAGGTATCATAAATGATATGATTATAATACATCACAGGATAGATATGAGCTATAATAAAAGCCTCTCCACTCATAGAACTAATAGGCATAATCATACCAGAATACATAAAAGCAGGTATAATAGTCATCATAAAAGTCACAACAATAGCAACTATCTGTGATGATGCCATTATAGAGACCAAAAGACCAAATCCAAGTGCTACAAATACATAGAGTTCACTAGCCAACCAAAAGAGGAAAAAACTACCACGAAATGGCAAATCAAAAAGATAGGAGGCAACTAAAAAGATTATAAATATATTTATTGATACTAGAAAATAAATAGCTGATAACTTTGCTACTAAAAACTCTATTTTTGAAACAGGAGATGAATAAAAATTAAAAATAGTTCCCATCTCTTTCTCTTTGGCTATTATAAGTGCTGTCAAAATTGCAGGACTAATAAGCAATACCATACCAAGAAGCCCTGGTACTATCATCTCTTCATCTCTTAGAGCTTGATTAAAAAGATTTCTTGTATTTATATTTATCATTCCACTACTATTTATATTAAAATCATTTGCCAAATCAAATATTACACCTTGAATATAGTTACTTATAGTAGTAGCACGAGAGGGGAAAGATGAATCTATAAATACACCTATTTCACTTTTTATCCCTTTTTGGACATTTTTTTCAAATGAGGAGGGGATAATAATGATTGCATCAATATTAGCTTTTTTTATCTCTCTTAGGGCATCTTTTTCACTCATATTTTTTACAGTCGTGGTAAAATATTTCGAGTGTTCAAGCTTCAAAATTAATTTTCGTGATATTTGTGAATTGTCATTATCAAGTATCAAAGTTCGTACACCTGTTACCTGCATTTTGATACCATATCCAAAGAGTACTACAATCAATAGAGGCATAATATAAGGCATAAGTATCATTTTGGTTCGTACCAACTCTATTATCTCTTTTAAAAAATAGGCTTTTATTACTTTTAGTCTCATCTATAATACTCCAAGAAAATATCTTCAAAATTTTTTGCATTTGGAAATTTTTTGTAAAAGTTATCAACCCTATTATCTGCAATTTTTTGCCCATCTTTTAGCAAAACTACTCTATCACAAAATTGGGCTTCACTCATATAGTGAGTAGTAATAAGTATTGATATACCTCTTTGGGTTTTCAGCTCTTTGAGTAGTTCCCAAAATTGGGTTCTAGCAATAGCATCAACCCCACTTGTAGGCTCATCTAAAAATAGAACTTTAGGTTCATGTAAAATAGAAACAGCCAAAGAGAACCTCTGATTAATACCTAGAGGCAAACTTTTTGGCATCTCATCTAAATATTTTTCAAATCCAAGCTCTTTTGCATAAGAATTTATTAGCTTTATAGCTTTGATTGTCTCTATTTTATGAATTGATGCAAAAAACATCATATTTTCTCTAACTGTCATATCATCATATAGAGCAAAATGTTGACTTACATATCCTATTTGAGACTTTAGCCCTTTTCTATCACGACTACTTTTAATCTCTTTATCAAAAAGTTCAAGCTCTCCACTATCAAGAGGAAGTAGTCCCAAAAGCATTTTGATAAATGTCGTTTTCCCTGCTCCATTAGCTCCTAATAGCCCTAAAATCTCACCACTTTTTAACTCTATATCCACATCTCTATTTGCATAAAAATTACCAAACCTTTTAGTGATTTTATTAGCTTTCATAATTATAATATCTTTATCTATTTTATCTTGGGTTGTGGTTATTTTGAGTTTAGGCAATAACTTATTTTTTTTCAAAGCATTTACAAAAAATAGTGATTCCAAAGTTGGCTCTTGATGTTGGGTATCTAATGGTTCTAAAGAGTAAGTAACATCAGATATACTAATATGTCTTTTATCTGTTTGCGTTTTGTTATAAACAAATGGTCTTATATCTTCTAAAAGTTTAGTAGAACTCCCTTTTGCAATAACCTCTCCCTCATCAAAGAGTAAGATATTATCCATCTTTGAAGCCTCTCCCATATAGGCTGTGCTAATTATAGAGATAGTATTAAACTCTTTGGAATTTTGTTTCAAAATCTCCCAAAGTTCAATCCTACTTAAAGGGTCAACACCTGTAGTTGGCTCATCCAAAATTAGAAGTTTGGGACGATGAAGCATGGTACAAATTAGAGATAGTTTTTGCATCATTCCACCACTAAGCTC
>JANTFF010000147.1 GCA_024763575.1 Sulfurovum sp. | reverse complement strand
TTAGATATAACCAATAACCATAAGAAGATAATTAGGATTACAATGAGAATATTGACCATAGGGTTCGAAGATGAGTTTGTTAAAGAGTTAGAGGTAGAACTTGAAAAGTATTTTATATGTATAGTAGATAGTGCAAAAGATTTATATGATGCTACTAACTTTACTGACTTTAGACATTACGAACTTATTATAATTGTTGATGAAAATCAAAAATACTCATTAGAGAAATATAGTAATGAAGTCAAAAAGAAAAAAAGAGAGACCAAAATTATTATTTTGACAGATAATATAGAAAATCAAATTCCTCTTTTTAATTTAGGTGCAGATGATGTATTGATTAATCATATTAATTCTGCTGAATTGATTGCTGCTAGAGTTTTATCAAATATGCGTAAGCTATTTGGTACAAAAATTGATGTAGGTAAATTGACTATTGATATTGCCAATAAAAAAATAGAGTATGATGATAAGATAGTATCATTGAATGGTAAAACATTTGATATTTTGGCATATCTCGCTCTAAGAGAAGAGAGAGTTTTTTCCAAAGATGAGATAATTAATGCTCTTTGGGAAGAACCTGAGTATGTTAGTGATAATACTGTTGAGGTTGCAATTAATCAGATTAGAAAGAGACTCAAAAGTATTTTAGGGTTTCAGGTTATTCATACTGTTAGACGAAGAGGGTATAAATTCTCTTATGAAAAAACCTCGTAGGGTGCGTTTCCAACGCACCATTATATATATCAATAAATTTCCCTAATTCACCTTTAGATAATTTATCCATTGAGGCATAATTCTCTGTTCTTTTTTAAGTGTAGTACTTACACCATGCCCTGGATATAGAGTAAAATTTTCCTCTATTTTAATAGCCTTTTCCAAACTTTTTATCATATCTTCTCCACTAGAGTATGGGAAATCCCATCTACCAATCGAACCATCAAACAGAAAATCCCCACTAAGCCATATATCACCTATCTCTATAATACTATTTCCTGGTGTATGTCCAGCAAAGTGTCTATATTTGACTTTTATTCCTTTTATATCAAACTCTTCATCCCCATCTACAAGAATATCAGCTTTACTACTAGGTGTACCTTGATTAAAGGGGTCATTTTGTAACATAAAAGCATCATCTTTTGGAATATATAGAGGTATTTTTAGTTTAGTTTGTAATTCTCCATTACTCCATACATGGTCAAAATGTCCATGAGTATTGAGTATGGCAATAGGATTTTGTATATTACAAAGTACCCATTGTGTAGCCCCAACTCCTGGGTCTATTATAATATCTTTACCCTCAACTGTAACAATATAACAATTCGTCTGATATGCCCCCATTGGTTGCATTTTAATTTCCATTAAATCACCTTTGTATTATAATATTGTTATGAATTTATATAAACTCCTAAAGAATGCTATTAGCAGTTCTAATATTGAAATTAAAGAAAAATTGACACAACAATGTTTTGAGTATTGTAGCAAAAATAAATCAGTTTTATCTAAAGATTTTCTACCTATACTCTTTGATAAACCCTCTTATGCTTCTATATGCCAAATAGTACCACCAAAAGAGTTAAAAGCTAGAAAAGATTTTCATACCAAAGAGGGATTAGCTACACTAGTACATGCTATTGCACATATAGAGTATTCTGCTATAGATTTGGCATTAGATGCTGTTTATCGTTTTCCAGATATGCCACAAGAGTATAAATTAGACTGGCTAGAGGTTGCTTTGGATGAAATACGACACTATAAAATGTTAAATGAGTTATTAAATGAGCTAGGTTATAAGTATGGTGATTTCACTGTGCATAGTGGACTATTTGATGCTTCCATGCACACAGCAGAGAATATATTAGATAGAATGGCAATAATCCCACGATATTATGAAGCTAGTGGATTAGATGTAAATCCTCAAATTATAAAAAAACTTGATAATAAAAGAAAAATTCCATTGGTTAAAAAATTAATAGATAATTTAGATATTATCTATAATGAGGAAATTATACATGTGCAAAAAGGTGATAAGTGGTTTAAGTATATTTGTGATGAGCAGAATTTAGATTATTATATTTACTTTAAAATATTGGAAAAATATAAGCTTGATACTAAATATAGACCACACATCAATGTATCCGCTCGAAAAAAAGCAGGGTTTAATTGTAGTGAAATTAAAAAACTAGCCCAAGTAGAGTGTAATTAACTATTTTAAACTAAAAAAAGATATTAAATAGTACTTTTTTAGCATAATTTTATAGATAACACAAAAAAATACTAAAAAATACATTATGTTTACAATGAACTTTAATATTATTAATTGTATAATAGCAGATATAAATATAAAATAAAGTGAAAAAAAATGGAAAATATAATTGAGTTCTTCAAACCGACTATACAAGAGAATACCAAACAATATATAGATGATGTTCTTTCATTTTCTGACAATACAAAAGTTAAAAAGTTAGAGGACTCGTTCAAAAGTTTTATAGGTTGTAATTATGCTGTTACTACCAATAGTGGAACTTCTGCACTACATTTAGCTATGTGTGCATTGGATTTTAAACGAGGTGATAAAGTTATCTGTAGTATTAATGTGTTCCCATCTATTCCTGAGTCTGTACGACATTTTGATGCAGAACCAATTTTTGTAGATATAGAGAGTAAAAATTACAATATAGATTTAAAGAAATTAGAAAAATCATTAGAGAAAAATCAAAGCAAAAAGCTCAAAGCAATTATTGTGAGTCATATGCCTGGAAAACTTAATGATTTAACTAAAATTTACGAATTGGCAAAACAGTATAAAGTCAAAGTTATAGAAGATGCTAGTAGCGTAATGGGTGCAAAATATCAGGGTAAATATATTGGAAACTCTGGTGCTGATATAACTATATTTAGTTTTGCACCACATCTATGTAACTCTATTACCAATGGGGGTATGATGGTTACAAATGATAAAATAATTCATCAACGAGCTAGACTGCTTGGTTTTCATGGCATGGAACAGAAAGCTTGTGATGAGTATGGTAATGTTGATTATATATATGATGTTATTGATATTGGTTGGAAATATGATATTTCTCAGATTCATGCAGCTTATTGTCTAGCAGATTTTGAGAACTTGGAAAATGATATAGCTAGACGAAGAGAGATTGCTAAACAGTATGATACTTTATTAGCAAATATAAATCATGTAAAACTTCCACAAAGAGATAAAAATGATATATGTTCTATATATATTGTAGAGATTGATAAAAATCGTGACCACTTTGTTAATGAGCTTAAAAAAGAGGGTGTAAAAGTTAGTGTACAGTATATGCCACTACATTTAACAAACTATTATAAAAGTAAATATTCTATGAAAGTATTTGATTATTCAGTTGCTTTGGGATGTTTCCAAAGAGTAATGTCTTTGCCTATATACTCATCAATGAGTGATAGTGAAGTAATAAGAGTCACACAAGCTATTAAGAAAGTAGCATTAGCACATATTTAATGTCAAAGAATAGTAGTTTTTTATGGGTCTCTTTTTTTGAGAGACTCTATTTTAAGCCTAATATATCTGATTGGATTCTTATTATTTTTTTGTCTCCTATATCTTTTATTTTTGGTGTTATTATGTTTTTGAGAAGAGTCTTAACACCTAAAAGAGATTACAATATCCCTATAGTTAGTATTGGAAATTTAACAGTAGGAGGAAGTGGCAAAAC
>JANTFF010000146.1 GCA_024763575.1 Sulfurovum sp. | reverse complement strand
TTAGGAGGTGCTAATTATGGAAGATATACGAATATGTTATATGGGAGATTCGTTTGTCAAAGGGATAGGTGACCCTAATAAATTAGGATGGGCAGGTCGCCTAAGCTATATGAGCCAAAATAGTGAACGAAATATTACAAATTACAATCTAGGTGTTCGTGGAGATACCTCTGCTGATATTTTAGCAAGATGGGAGAGTGAAGCCAAGGTTAGATTACCACATTTTTCTATAAATTGTGTAGTTTTTTCATTTGGTGTCAATGATACAATAGTAGAAAATGGAATAGCTAGAGTAGCAATAGCCCAAAGTATGAAAAATCTAAGAGATATATTGGGTGTTGCCAAAGTTAAATATAATACTTTAATGATAGGACCACCTCCTATAGATGATGAACGACAAAACATTAGTATAAAATCTTATGATGAGGCATATGCTAGTGTTTGTAATATGTTAGGAGTCAATTATCTATCTATTTTTGATAAGTTAATAAATGATGAGGTATGGATGGAAGAGGTTAGAAATAATGACCATGCTCACCCAAGAGAGAATGGATATGATATATTGAGTCAATATATATATGATTGGAGTGGTTGGTGGTTTGCTTAAAGATGGATTGGAGTTTTTAGATAATAATCGTGATATACATGAACAGTCCAACACCTATAACTTCCATTAACTCAATATCTTATCAAACATAATACCAATATAACTATTCTTATGGCTTCTAGTTTGAAATAATACATTTTTATTTTCAAAAAACTGATGTGTTAAGTCTGTATGTAGCTCATTTAATGTAGCTAATGAAGTATTTGAAAGGATAAATGAGTTCAAGACTGTGTTTGTATCGCCAAGGTTTGCTTCAATATCTTTTATTGTAATTGCTAAGTTCATCTTAGGGTCATTTCTTGGATTTGAGTTTCTTATCCCTTTAGGGTCTATAAAGCTAATGTATTGCTTACTATCTTTGATAATCCACATAATAAAGTCTGGATAGAAATTACCCTCTGCAAAAAACCCAAGTCCTGTTTTACTTTGGTTTCTGAGTAGGTATATCTCTGTATCTTCATACTTTGAACTGTTTCTTTTCAAGTAGCTATCCAAATCTTCAACAAAATTTTTTTCGCCGTCATTTAGCTCTATTGGTTTTATCTGTAAAGCTGTTTCGCCTCTATCTTTGAATACAAGAGGATTATATAAGTGTTTATCAAATGTAAAAGCTCTAAAATCTCTTTTTGATAAGCGATGAAGTTCGGCATTATCAATTACACCACTCTCAAGCATATCTCTAAGAGCTTCTAACCTATCTATAAGCTCTGTTTCTTTATCTTCCACTGTAATGGTATAGTTATCTATTAAGTTAGCACGGTCTTTTGTCTCGTCCAATTCTCTGTATTCTAAAAATTGGCTCTCCCACTCACTCTTTTTATACTCATAAAATGACTTCATATATTTTTTAAGCAGTGTAATCATAATGGTTTCAAAATTAGCAAGATTTTTAAAGCTACTTACTTTCATATCATCACTTGGGATATAAAGCTTATACCAATCACTTCGGTTAAGTAAATCTTCTATATCAGATTTAGAAATGTTTAGATTACTCCAACCTTTCTCATTTTTGAACTGTTGGAGTGCGAAAAATAGATTGTCAATACTTACAAAACTCAAATGTTCTTTTTGAAGTATCTCACTATTTAACTCAAGTTTATCTCCACCTCTACTTTCACTCTCTAACACATCAACTTGTCTATATAAGCTCAACACTACTTTTTTACTTATAGCACTTGTATCACTATATTCTAAAGCAAGTTTCACTTCTCTCTTGAAATCTTTACCTTTTTGTAGGTCTAATACCTTTAGCTTTTTAGTTTTATAGCTCTCATCATATATCAAGGGTAGAAGAAATTCTACTCTCTCGGAGACAGGAACACCTTCATCTTTTAGATAGTCCTTAAATGCTTTCATATAATCAGCTTTTAATCCAAAAATATTTAGTGTTTCAACGGCTTGATAAATTCTGCCTAACTCTTTGCCTCTTATATCTCTACTTCTTTTTAGGCAAAATTCATAACCTTTAAGTCTTACTCCACGACCAAACAGTTGAATAATCGTAGATCCCTCTTTTTTTCCGACATTCATAAGCCCCATAGTAGATACTCTCCAAGAACTCCAACCCTCACTAAACTTCTTTGAACCTATAAGTATATTTAGATTTGAAGTAGTGTCATTTATGGTTTTGAAAAGTGAGTTTGAAAAATCTCTACTGCTTACACTCATACCATTAGTTTCACATATCTTGACAAGCTTATCACTATCCCCAACATTGATAACACCAAAGTAGTCATTCTCACCAATACGAAGTGCTATCTCCCCATCCACACCTTTTAGGTTTTCTATATGAAGACCACCACTTGAAGCATTAAATATTATATTTAATATATCATCAAACATAGCAGTAGCATCAAGCTTAGTATGCTCTAAAAAGCTAAATTTATTAGCAAAAATATCACTTCCATCTTTTTTATTGAGTCCACTATCAAGGCTCATGACCTTTTCTATATTATGAATACTTTCAGATTTATTCTTGATAAACTCATCTATAAATAACAATACATTAACTACATCAGATACTTGTTTTTTACTCTCTGTTCTAACGGCATTTACACTTGAACCAACAAATACCATAAGAGGCTTCTCTATAAGATACGGTTTTAATAAACTCTTTGAACTCTCATAAATTTTCATCTGCTGATAAAAGCTAAGAAGTGAAGCTGTTAAGTAAGTCTGTTTTATATCCTCACTATCAACACTAAGATTTAGAATTGAGTAGTCTTTACCATAACCATCCTTGTAAAAATACTTGTAACTATAATCAAATATAATAGCTTTAGCATATTCATTTTCAAGCTCTTTTTTCTTTGTCCCTGTGCTACTGTTTATTGCTTGAGCAAAAGTTGCTGAGTATTCAAAAGCAAAACCATTAGCACTTAATTTATCTCTGTTGATTTTCCATATTTCGCCTTTAGCACCACGATGTCCTTCATCTATAAACACAAGATTATTATCTTCAAAGCTATCAACGGCTACTGTCTTGTCCCCGTTTTCAACTCCTAGCTTTGTTATCTCTATAATTTCAATAGAATTACTTTCAAAAAGCCCTTTGCTATCTTTTGAAAATATTTCTGCTTCTATATTTGAAGCTTCAAATTCTACTAAATGTTGGTTTGATAATCCCTCATTTGGAGTAATAAGAACTGTTTTATTGATTTTAGTTTTACCCTTAGCATAATGGCTAAACTGTAATAGGTTCATTTGAAGTAAAAGTGTTTTTCCTGAACCAGTGGCATTATATAAGGCTAATTTATTTAGCTCTGTTTCATCATACTCTATAAGCTTCTCTTTCTTTTGTTCTATATTTGTATTGAACTCTTTTAGATAACTGTTTAAGTCTTCAAGTAGTTGCTCTTTATCATCAAAATATTTATCTAAATAAATCTCTACAAATAGCAGTGATAGGTATTGAAAATATTTCCACTTGATACCACGACCCATAGCCTTAGTATGTCTTACAATATTCTCATCATACTCTAAAAGCTTATCATCACTGATTTGTTTGTTTGTTGCTATTAGTTTATCTTTAAGAGAGTGATAAAAAAGAGAGTTGTCGTTTTCATCAAGCTCTTCTAATCGCGATTCTTTTAACCCTTTTGCTAACTCTTCA
>JANTFF010000145.1 GCA_024763575.1 Sulfurovum sp. | reverse complement strand
GTATTATTCAAACTTTTGATAGATATTGTGGCTCTATATATATAAAAGAAAAAAATAAAAAAATATAGGGATAGTTCCCTACACTTTAACTACTCATGTTCAGCAACAAATGATTCATAATCCCCCTCGAAATCAATAATCGAACCATCTTCATTTATTTTAATAATACGATTGGCAAAAGCATCAATTAGTTCTCTATCGTGTGATACACAAATAACTCCACCTTGATAGTTATGTAATGCTTCACCAAGTGAAACAATAGCTTCTAAATCCAAGTGATTATTAGGCTCATCAAGAACTAAAAAGTTTGCACTATCCATCATCATTTTACTAAGCATTACACGATGTTTCTCTCCACCCGAACAGCTATCAACTGCTTTGCTCTGCTCTTCTCCAGAGAACAACATTCTACCTAGACATTTACGAATTTCATCAATATGCCATTTTGGGTCATGTCCTTGTATCCACTCATATAGTGTCTCTGTTCCTGTTACTATATCAGTTGTATTTTGGGGGAAATATGTGGTAGTTACAGTCTGCCCCCAATTGAATGTTCCACTATCTTGTTTTAGTTGTTCCATTATAATATTAAGTAGTGTTGATTTCCCTACACCATTACCACCTATAATAGCTATTTTATCACCCTTTTCTACTTTAAATGATATATCATCAAATACTCTATTATCTGCATAAGATTTAGCTAGATTAGAAACTTCTAAGACCTCATTACCTATATCTCTATGAGGTTTAAACATAATAGATGGGTCTCTTCTTGATGATAATTTAATCTCATTTACATCTAGTTTATCAAGCTGTTTTTGGCGACTTGTTGCTTGTTTCGCTTTGGAGGCATTAGCTGAAAATCTTGCGATAAACTTCTCTAATTCTTCTTTCTCTTTCATGGCTTTACTATGGTCTGTTTGAGCCTGTTTGGCTATTAAGTTCGCTGCGATATACCAATCATCATAATTACCTGTAAACTCACGGATATTTTGGAAATCAAGGTCTAATATATGAGTTACTACATTGTTTAGAAAATGTCTATCATGAGAAATAACAATCATTGTTCCCTCATGTCTTTTTAGTTCATGCTCTAGCCATGATATTGTCTCAATATCCAAATTGTTGGTAGGCTCATCTAATAATAAAATATCAGGTTTTAGAAATAGAACTTGTGCCAAAAGAATTTTGAACTTATCTCCACCTGTTAGAGAACTCATTAGTTCATTATGTTGCGATGCAGGAAAACCAAGTGCTTCTAATAGTTTTTCTATTTTTACTTCAGACTCATAAGTTGGGTCTTCATCAGCACATATCATCTCTAGTTCACCCAAACGATTATTGACAGCATCATCTTCAAAATCACCTGTCATATATAGCTCTTCTTTCTCTTTTTGGGCATCATAGAGTTTTTTGTTACCATATAGGACTGCATCTTTTAGTGTAAAATCTTCAAAAGCATACTGATTTTGACTCAATACACCCATTTTTAAACTAGGTTGAATTTGAACCTCTCCATCTGTTGGTTCAATCTCTCCTGAAAGTATTTTAAGAAATGTTGATTTACCTGCTCCATTAGCCCCTATAAGACCATATCTTTTTCCACCATCTAGTGTAATACTTATTTTATCAAAAAGTACTCTTTTGCCATATCTTTGTACTATATTTACTGTGCTTAACACTTATATTTCCTATTATAATTATTTTTTGGAATTTTAGCATAATAATTTATGCTTTAATTTAATAATTATATAGGATATTATCCTTCGATATAGTTTTTGAGTTTTCGCCCAACTCTAGGGTGTTTAAGTTTTTTGATAGCAGAAGATTCTATCTGTCTTACTCTCTCTCTAGTTACACTTAACTCTCTTCCTATCTCTTCAAGTGTTCTATCACTCTCATCAGCGAGAAGTCCAAAACGCATTCTAATTACAGCTTTTTCTCTCTCATTTAATTGGTCTAATACCTCATCAATCTGATTATTTAAATCATCTTTGAGTACTGCATCTGATGGACTAACTGTTGATTTATCTTCGATGAAATCACCAAATCTACCATCATCTTCATCTCCTACAGGAGTCTCTAAGCTCACTGGCTCTTTAGTTATCTTGATAACATTTTTGACTTTATCAACCGATAATCCAACCTCTTTGGCAATAGTATCTAAATCAGGCTCTTTTCCTGACTCTTGGAGGTTTTTACGAATAATCTTATTAATTCTATTTATAGTCTCAATCATATGAATTGGAATTCTAATAGTTCGTGCTTGGTCAGCAATAGCTCTTGATATTGCTTGTCTTATCCACCATGTTGCATAGGTAGAGAATTTATAACCTTTTTTGTACTCAAACTTATCAACTGCTTTCATTAAACCAATATTTCCCTCTTGGATAAGGTCAAGAAATGGTAATCCACGGTTAGTATATCGTTTTGCAATAGATACCACTAATCTAAGGTTAGATTTTGCCATTCGTGTTTTGGCTTTTTCACTTTTGGCTTTACCTCTTCTAATCTGTCCTAAAATCTCTGCTAACTTTTCAGGGTCTAAGTCGAAACTATCTTTACTCGCTTCTCTAGTCTCAAAAAGTTTTTTAATCTCAACATAAGTACTAACCATGGTAGTCTCTGGGACAGAATCTGTTATATCCTCTTTATCCATTTCCAAGATATTCTCTAATATATTTTGGTGATTAACTTTGAGAGTCTCATTAAATAATGGTAGTTTATACTCCAATCTTTTTAACTCTTTTTCAAATCCATCATCACTTTTTAGAGCAGTCTCCATAGCTTTGACGAGTTCATTTATCAGTTTAGATGTAGGCCCTAAATCAATTAATGCAAGTTTGAGAAGCTGTTTTTTGAATGCAACTTTCATATTCTCATGCATTATCTTCTCTTCATTGGTTTCCATATCAAGAAGCTTTTCTAACTCATCATGAGCTTTCAACCAATCTTTTTTAGCTTTTTCTAATGCTTTAAAACTATCAACTACCTGTTTAACTCTTTTGTCAACTTTTTTTACAGGTTTAGCAGGTTTTTCATTATCTTCTGTGGAGACATCATTATCTTCACTCTCTTCAACCTCTTCCTCTTTCTCATCTTCAAAACTTTTAAAAAGCTCTTTTACTCTTCGTTCACGATTTAAAAGTGGTTCTTTGTAGTTCAAAATATAATCAATCAAATAAGGAACAGAACATATAGCATCCAAAATAATATCTTCTCCAGCCTCTATTTCACGACTTAGATATACCTCTTCTTCTTTGGTTAGAAGTGGGATTTTACCCATCTCACGCAGATACATTCTCACAGGACTATCAGAACGACTCCACTCTAGTAGCTCTTTTTCTTTTAGAAAATCGAACTCCTCTTCATTATCTTCCATTGCATATTTTCTAGCCAATGCAATTCTCTTTTTCTCTTTCTCAAATAGATATTTAGCATATTCAGAAGATGAAACAACTTTTGTCTTATGTTTTTGAGACAATTTTAAAATTTTTCTTGATTGTACAAGTGTAGGTTGTCTTTCAAATTCTTTTGCAAGGTCTTCAAAAGTTAGAATATCAGATTTTTTACATGAACTAAAAATTTCATCTAATTTTTTATTAATATCTTTGGCAGCCAAAAGCGACTCCTTGTTAAAATTGTAATTGGTGGTTATTTATCAGCACGGTTTTTGGGGTGGATTATACCCAAATTTTAATTACTTTCCTATTAAAGAGTAT
>JANTFF010000144.1 GCA_024763575.1 Sulfurovum sp. | reverse complement strand
ATAGTTGTGTGATACACCAGGGTGAGAGTTAATTACCTCTACAGCACTATCTATATCTTCTCGTAATACTTTAAATGATACTAATGAGGAGCTATATCCTAATCTTTTAGTATCAAATATAGGTGATATTTGTTGAATGATTTTATTCTCTTTCTCTTCCAATAAGAGTTGTATAATTGTATCCTCATCACTATTTAACTCATCTGCTATAACGGCAAACGGTCTTGAAGTTAGAGGAAAGTTTTTTTGGATTATAGATAATAGTTTTGATTTCATAATAGATACACCCCTGTATAATAATTTAATTTGAAAATTATACTATTTTCGAAAGGTTATATCTTTGATATTAATCAACTGTTGTTAATTATTATTTACTGTTTGAAGTACTTTTGCATATATTTATCGGACTTCTCTTCAAAAAATCTCATTCTATCTTTGCCTTTTGGCATACTCTTTCGTAAATTTCTCATCTCTTTTAGAAATTCACCTATATTTGAGGGTATAAGATTTTCGATATAGAGACGAACTCTTTTTGCCATAGCAGGAGATGCTCCACTAGTGGATATAGATATAGTCAAATCACCTTTTTTTATATATGAGGGGAAGATAAAATCACAATAAGCCGTATCATCAACAGAGTTTACTAATATTCTACTATTTCTACTCTCTTTATATATCTCTTCGTGCAAATCTATAGTATTAGTAGCTACTATTACTATATCAAATCCATCTATATCTCCCTTTTTATAACTCTTTTGCTCTATAACGATATTATATCTATTTGCAAATTCTAACAAATTAGGTGAAATCTCTTTGGCTATCACAGTAATATTAGTAGTAAAATCTATTAGCTTTTCTAACTTTTCTAATGCGATATATCCACCACCAATTAGAAGTATTTTTTTATTATTTAGGTTTAAATAAGATGGGAAAAAAGACACTATATTAACTCTCTTTCTTTGGCTAATTGTGCTTTGAAACTAGCTATACAATTGGTACAGCTTTTGACTGTATTGGTCTCTACTATTATATATAATGCATCCAAATTTAGTATTTTTAGTTGGTTTTTTTCTACTTTGATAATACTCTCTTTTTTGAATTTACTAATAATCCTTGAAAATGTCTCTGGTGTTAGATTTAAAATCCCTGCTATTTCATTATTTTTAAGTCTATTAAATATAGAAATATTTTCTATCATCAAATCAGCTACCTTGGCTTCAGAAGATAGTATAGTCTCTTTGCGAACTAGAGATGATAACATCATCACTTTACTAGTTAGAGATTTGATAAGTCCTAGTGAGAACTCTTGGTCATCAAGATATTTATATACTTTATCAAAATGTAATAGTCCCATTACACCATCACTGATAAATTCACAAGTTGCAGGAAATGGAGCTTTTTCAAAACAAGCATATTCACCTATAGTGCTGGGTGCTTTCATTCTCTTTATCTGAACTTGTGAACCTTTGGGCGTTGTTTTGTATAGCTTGATAGTTCCATCAAGCAAAATATAGAAATAATCACTCTCATCACCCTCATAAAATACTATACTATTTTTGGTAAATTTTTTTATATATAAACTATCTTTTAGTTCTTTGTGGAACTTTTTATCCAAATTAGAAAACATTGGAATATCTTGTATCTCAACCATTAATCCACCTTACCACTTTTGATTGATTATACAATAGATTTATTAAATTAATCCTCAAACCAATTTAATTGCTCTCTTAAGTTCACAACTTTACCTACCACTATTAGGGCAGGAGTTGGTAAATCATTGGCTTTTTGATAGATATTTTCAAGTGTTCCTACTACTGTTTTGCTATCTTTGGTAGTACCTCTACTAATTACTGCTATAGGATAATCTTTGGGTTTTCCTATCGCTATTAGTTTTTTGCTAATATATTTGAGTCTATGAAGCCCCATCAAAAAGATAATTGTATCATCTGTTTTATAGTTCTCCCAAGGAATTTGAGAATGTTCTTTATTTTTGCTCTCATGTCCTGTTACTACTCTAAAAGATACGGTAACCCCTCTATGAGTAACTGGAATTCCTGCATACTCAGGAACTGCAATAGCAGAGGTAATTCCAGGAATAAACTCAAATTTAATCCCTCTTTTTTTTAGATATATTGCCTCTTCTCCACCTCGTCCAAATACAAGAGGGTCTCCACCTTTGAGCCTTACAACCGTTTCATATTGTAACGCACTTTGATAAATTACCTCATTTATATCCTCTTGTGGCAAGGTATGATGAGAGTCCTCTTTGCCAACATATATAAACTCACATCCATTTTTTGCTTCTTTGAGTATCTCGGGATTAGCTAATCTATCATATATGATTACATCAGCCTCTTTTACTAAACGCAATGCTTTTACCGTTAGTAGTTCAATATCACCTGGCCCTGCCCCTGTTAGATATACCTTTCCCATTATTTGTTTGCCTCCATTTTGTATATAAATATACCTGATGGGTGTTGCACTTGAAAAATCTCTCGCTCCAAAAACCACTCATCTGTATCAATTACATTTACTTGGTTTACATCATTCACAGATACATATAAATCTGGTGCTAGAGTTGACCATCTAACATGAAGTACTTTTCCTTTAAATGTAAATGTTTTTATGATTTTTAGAGTTTTGGTATCGACTATTTGGATAGTTGGAAAATCTTTACCTGAAAATGTAACAGCTATATACTTTTTGTCAGGACTAAGTGATGTAAATACAGGTAATCCTTGCATATCTATATTTTTTATAAATGTAAAATTATTATCATACACCATTACTTTATTATCTCCAACAGCAGGGATAAATGTTTTATCTTTACTAAGTGACCAAAATCCAAAATGTGGAACTTTGAGAACTGGTTTATTATCTTTGGCTGTTACTTTTATCTCTTTGTATGTCATCTTATCTAAATCAATAACTCCAAAAGCTTTACTCAAAAAGAAACCTACTATATAAGTGTTATCTTTTATCATTGCATCAAATGGCATTTTGCCAACTTTAAACTCTTTGTATGGCTTGAAATTTGGTTTGCTATCTCCTGCATTTGTATCTTTATATACAGATACTTTATCACTATCCATTTGGGCAAAAATTAGATAATCTTTATAGATTTTTATTCCTACATTTTTAGAACCTGTTTTGATTTTATTAATTGGCTTTAAATCTCTAGTTAGAATATCCACAGACTTATCATCATAATTTGCAACTGCTACAAAGTTTTTACCTATTACAAATCCTATAGCACTTTTGCTTGTTTTGTATTCTGCCTCTTTTTTTTCTGTGATTGGGTCAAATTTGACTACATATCCATCTCTACTAATTAAATATCCGTCCTTACCCTCAAATTTAATTACTCCATGGTTCATATTGTGCATATTTTTCATATGTGATTTGGTTAGACCATCTACAATTACTGCTACTGATTGACTCTCTCGCTCTACTACAAAGAATTTTTCTTTGGCTGGGGTTGAAGCAAATAGTATTGCTGTACTCAACACTCCTAATATGATTTTTTTCATTCTGTTATCTCCTCTTTTGTTAAATAGCATGATGGATCCAGTTCCCACATATTACCATATATTGCATAAGCCCTACTCATAGAGCCTCCATTACAAATTTCTAAATATTTACAATTTTCACATTTACCATTTAAAACTCTTGGGTGACATACTCCCCATGCCTAAAGGCAGGGGACTCTAAGCTCAAACAACACTAG